>JAZFRG010000237.1:0-4702 GCA_036445535.1 Sphingomonadales bacterium | reverse complement strand
TCAGCACAATATTGGCCAGGGTAAGGGTTGAAGCCTCGGTTTCATTCAAAACAAGCGTTCCGGCTTCCTCAGGCGTCAAAGCCTCAGGTTTGGTCGTGACAATTGGGGTGGCTGGGAGGACCTCGCTTGAAAGAGACTTAGTCAAGCCAAAGGAGGCCGGTTCGCTTTTAACAGTTTCTTCTGGAATATTGATGGGTTGGAAAAATGGATCAAAGGCCCCGCTCATGTGCAAAGGTGTGGTAATCAGCGCCCCAAAAAGGGCAAATCTTAAAATCATTTCTTTCAAGGCGTGGTTTTTCAATACTGCAAACCCGGTTATTAATAACCCCATTGCCAGAAAAACTGTGCTGTGGCCAAGATAAGTCAAAAGCCCCAAGAAAAGTGTATCCATAAATTCTGCTGTCATGATTATTGTCCTTTATTTATCATTTTGGTGATTTTTTCCAAATCATCCTTATTAATTTCGTCTTCTTTAACGAGGTGCGAAACCAGCGCGCTGCTATCGCCCTTGAAAAGCGTGCCTACCAAAGAGGCGACCATGGAGGTCAAAACCTCCTCTTCGCTGACTAACGGTTTGTAAATTAGCTTCCGCTCAAGGGTGGTGGTTTGAAGAACGCCGCGTTTCTCAAGCCGCTTTAAAAGCGTCGCCACTGTGGTGTAGGCCAAGGTCTTTTTCAGGCCGTCGCAAACCGTCTGGGTATCGGCCTCGCCCTTACGCCATAAGATGCGCATTAAATCGAGCTGGGTCTCGCTTAGGTGAACCGGGTTTTGGTTGGTCATTTTTTAATCCTGCTGTCAAATATCTACAAGTGTAGTTTTCGAGTCTATAAAGCCGTCTACTACACCTGTCAATAAGAAATTTTTAAAGGTCGCGCAAAACTTCGTGAATAGCGGTCGTGAGGGTTGATAAATCTTCTGATGAGATTGTCAGCGACGGTGTCAGGTAAACGATGTTGCCAAAGGGCCGGATCCAGCAGCCTTTATCGACAAAGGCTTTTTTCAAGACATCGTGGTTCGGGGTTTCCTTTAATTCGACAACGCCAATAGCCCCTTTAACCCGGACATCCCTAACACTTCTCAGGTTCTGGCAAAATTGCAGCTCTTCGGAAAGCTGCTCTGAAATAGCCCGAGCCTGTTCCAGACGGGGCTCGGTTTCAAAGAGGTCCAGAGAAGCATTAGCCGCAGCGCACGCCAATGGGTTACCCATATAGGTCGGGCCGTGCATAAAAGCCTTATTCTGGTCATCAGACAAAAAGGCTTCAAAAACATGGGGTCTGGTGATAGCGCAGGATAATGGCAGGACGCCGCCGGTCAGCGCTTTGGATAGGCACATAATGTCGGGGACTATGCCAGCTTGTTCCGAGGCGAACATGGTGCCGGTCCTGCCAAAGCCGGTGAAGATTTCATCGACGATCAGAAGGGTCCCGTGTTTGTTTGCAGCTTCCCTAATTTTGGCCAGGGTTTGTGGTTCATGAAACACCATTCCTCCCGCCCCCTGAACCAAAGGCTCGGTGATAATCGCTGCGATTTCAGAGCCATGCTTTGCCAAAAATTCATCCAGGGCTTCTTCCTCCTCAGGGGTTTCCGGCAACTTGGTAAAAATTTCCTGGGGGACAAATTCCTTGAAAGCGCCGTGCATGTCACCGGGATCACTAACCGACATGGTCATGGTGGTGTCGCCGTGGTAGCCGCCCTTAAAGGACAGAAATTTGGTTTTGCCCTTTTGGCCTTTATTTTGCCAATACTGGACCGCCATTTTCAAGGCAATTTCGACCGAGACCGAACCCGATTCGGCAAAAAAGACGTGGGACAAATCTCCCGGAGTTATCGCCGCCAAACGTTTTGCCAGTTTTAAGGCCGGTTCATTCACCAGCCCGCCCAGCATGACGTGGGGAAGCGTTTTTGCTTGTTCGGCCATGGCGGAAATAATTTCAGGGTGGTTATAGCCATGAACCGAGGTCCACCAGCTGGCGATACCATCGATAAGCTCGCTCCCATCTTCCAAGGTCAAACGCACGCCATCTGCCGATTTCACCTTCAAGGGCGCATCGGCGGTTTGCATTTGGGTATAGGGAAGCCAAAGGTGGTCCAGATCGTTAGGGTGGTCGCTCATGATTTATTTAGGCGTTATGCCAAGGCGCTCAAAAAGTTTCAAATCTTCGTTGCCCGCCGGGTTGGGTGTGGTTAGTAATTTTTCACCATAAAAAATCGAATTAGCCCCGGCCAGAAAACTTAAAGCCTGCATTTCATCGGACATTTCTTCGCGGCCGGCGGAAAGCCGGACATAAGAGGCGGGCATCATGATCCGGGCGACCGCAATGGTTCTGACAAACTCAAAGGGGTCGAGCTTTTTGGTGCCTTCCAAAGGGGTGCCCTTAACCTGAACCAGCATGTTAATGGGAACGGACCCGGGATGTTTTTCAAGATTGGCCAGGGTTTCCAGCATCCCGGCACGGTCATCGCGTGCTTCGCCCATGCCAACAATGCCGCCGGAACAGACATTCATGCCCGCTTGCCTGACATATTCCAGAGTATCAAGCCGGTCCTGGTAACAACGCGTGGTGATAATTTCACCGTAGTATTCCGGCGAGGTGTCGATGTTATGATTGTAATAATCTAGCCCGGCTTCTTTGAGGCGCATCGCCTGTTCTTTTTCAAGCATTCCAAGGGTCAGGCAGGTCTCAAGCCCCATTTCCTTAACCCCCTTAACCATCTCAATAACGGTATCCAGGTCCTTATCTTTAGGCCGTGACCAGGCAGCACCCATACAATATCTTGAAGCCCCATTTTCCTTGGCTTTTTTGGCATCGGCCAGAACCTTATCGACTTCCATCAGTTTTTCGGCGTCTAACCCGGTGTCTTTTTTGTATTTGGCCGATTGCGGGCAATAAGCGCAATCCTCAGCACAGCCGCCGGTTTTGATCGACAAAAGCTGCGATAACTGGACTTCGTTTGGGTCAAAATAGCGCCGGTGGATGGTTGCTGCCTTAAAAATCAAATCGGAAAATGGTAATTCAAAAAGCTCAAGTATTTCACCCCTCTGCCAGTTATTTCGGAGGTCAGAGAGGGCATTTTCTAGGGCCCCGGCGGGGGCTTTATGGGTCGCTGTGCTCATGAGGGGGAGAGAACCCCAAAGGGGGTGCAAAGTCAAGAAAGCTTTGACCCTTGGCGGGAAGAAAAAGACGTGCTTTAAGAACGCCAATGGATAGCCTCAACACATTCGCCAGAAAAAAGCTTGCCGAGATCAAGACCAAAGGACTTTACCGGGAAACCCTGGCAGGGGTTCGGGGGCCGGAGGCCAGCGTAGTGCGCGATGGCGAAACCTTTATTTCGTTTTCCGACAATGATTATCTGGGATTATCGCAACACCCTGAGGTTAAAGAAGCCGCCCGGGAAGCCACAGAAAATTACGGTTCCGGGGCCGGGGCATCACGTCTGATCACTGGCAATCACCCCCTTTACCAGGCGCTTGAGCAAAAAATTTCTGCCCTTAAAGGCACCGAGGCAGCTTGCATTTTCACCAGCGGTTATCAAACCAATCTGGGGGTTATCCCGGTTCTGGCCGGCAAGGGTGATCTGATCCTTGCCGATCGTTTGTGCCATGCCTGCGTTCATGCCGGCGCGGCCTTGTCCCATGCCAATATGAAAATTTTTCGCCACAATGATCTTGACCACCTAACAGAAATGCTTGAGCGGTTTCGAAAAAGTTACCAGAACTGCCTAATCCTCACCGACGGGATTTTCAGCATGGACGGTGATTTGGCACCGGTCGACAAGCTGGCTGATTTAGCCAGAGCCCATGATGCCTGGCTAATGGTTGATGATGCCCACGGGCTGGGCGTGGTGGAGGACGGTCGAGGCACCTGTTTCAAGAATGGGCGGCGGCTCGACGTGCCCTTGCAAATGGGAACGTTTTCCAAGGCTGCTGGCTCCGCCGGGGGATACATTGCCGGGGATGCCGTTGTCATTGACCTGATTAAAAACCGTGCCCGGACGCTGATTTATACCACCGGCCTGCCACCGGCGGTGGTTGGTGCAAGTTTGAAAGCGGTTGAGATTATAGAAAACAATCCAAAGCTTTGCGCCAAGCCAGTAAAAAAAGCCGCGATTTTTTGCCGGGCTCTGAATTTGCCGGAGCCGGTTTCCTCGATTGTCCCGGTGATCGTTGCCGAACCGGAATTTGCCATGAAGGCATATGAAGATTTAAAGTCAGAAGGGTTCCTGGTCCATCCAATCCGCCCGCCGACTGTGCCTGAGGGAACGGCGCGCCTCAGGTTCTCATTTTCAGCCGCGCATAAAGATGAGGATGTTGAGCGCCTGGCAGAGATGGTCAGGAAACACAGGATTGTTAAATGAACGCGTTTTTTATCACCGCCACGGGCACCGGGATTGGCAAAACGGTTTTAACCGCGGGGCTGGCTTTTCAGCTTAAAAAAAAGGGCCGGAAGGTGATGGCGGTCAAGCCGGTGATAAGCGGCTTCGAAGATGGCGATTTAGAAAATGACACGGCATTAATCGCCGCCAGCCTTGGGCTTCCCTTTAACGCTGAGAATATTAATAAGATTTCACCGTTTCGGTATCTGGCTGCGGTCTCGCCAAATCTGGCAGCGGCTAGGGAGGGGCGGGAAATTATGCCCGAAGCTCTTTTGGATTTTTGCGATAAAACCATCACCAATTATGACCTCACCCTGATTGAAGGAAT
>JAZFRG010000236.1:0-2182 GCA_036445535.1 Sphingomonadales bacterium | reverse complement strand
CAATAAGCTTGAAGACCTCCGGGAAAATCTGGCCAAGGCGCGAACCAAATTTGAAGCCTGGGACCAGATCAGGAAAGACAAGGAAGAACGGTTAGAGCGCCTGACCCGTGAAGCTGGTGCCTGGGCCGAGCGGGCAAGTGCCGCCCAAACTCAGATCCAGGCACTAAAGGAACGCAAAAGCACTACCTCAGCGCAATTATCTGATCTGAATAAATCCCCGGCTCAGTTTGAAGAACGCCGGGTCCACCTGGTTGACCAAATGGCCAAGGCTGAAGAAGCCTCCAGTCTTGTCCGCGAAGCCTTAGCTGCCAAGGAAAATAATTCCCGGCACAAGGATCAAGCCCTAAAAGAAGCCCAGGCAGCCTTGTCTGAAATCCGCGAAAGCATGGTTCGGTTCCAAGCCCAACAGGAAAACGGGGTCGAGCGCAAAGCCGAGGTTGAACACGAAATTCGGGAAGAATTTAATGCTGAACCCGGGGAGCTTTTGGACACCGTTGAGGTCACCCAAAAGCAGCGTGAAAATCTTGCCGATGCCGAAGCTGCTGAATTGAAGCTGGACCGGTTAAAGGCTGAGCGCGAAAGGCTGGGCGCGGTTAATCTAAGGGCAGATGTCGAGCTGGAAGAGCTCACCGAAGAGGTTGCCCGCCTGACCGGCGAGCGCGATGATTTGCAATCGGCAATCAACAAACTGCGCTATAACATCGGCCAGCTGAACCGCGAAGGCCGGGTAAAAATGTTGGAGGCCTTTGAAGCGGTCAACAAAACCTTTGGCGAGCTGTTTGAGAAAACATTCCAGGGCGGGCATGCCCATTTGGTTTTGACCGAATCGGACGATCCTTTGGAAGCAGGCCTGGATATTATGGCCGCCCCGCCTGGAAAAAAACTCCTGCACCGCTCGCTTTTATCAGGCGGCGAACAGGCCTTGACCGCCATCACCCTGATTTTTGCCGTATTCCTGACCAATCCGGCGCCGGTTTGTGTGTTGGATGAGGTTGATGCGCCCCTGGACGATGCCAATGTTGAACGTTTTTGTGATTTGCTCGACGAGATAAAAGGCCGGACCACGACGCGCTTTTTGATCGTTACCCATAATGCAATCACGATGGCGCGTATGGAGCGGCTTTACGGGGTCACCATGGCCGAACAGGGGATCAGCCAACTGGTCTCCGTGGAGCTTGATGACGCCCAGGAAATGCAAGCCACGGCTTAAACCCAACCCGGCCAAATGCGATGAGCAAAAATCCAGACAATGACAAGCTTCAAGCCCTTGGCGAACGCCTGGATAAGGCCCGCAAAGTAGAAGCGAAAAAGGCACCAAAACCTAAAACCAAAGGCGATCGTTCGATGGCCCGCGCCTATAAGGTAGGGATTGAGTTGATGGTCGCCATGTTTGTCGGTTTGGCGGCTGGTTTTTTCCTCGATAAGTACCTGGAAACGACCCCATTATTTATTATAATTTTCTTCCTCTTAGGGGTTGCGGCAGGCTTCAGGAACGTATACAAAGCGGCCCAAATGATGGGTAATCAAAGTTCTTCTGACGAGGAAAACCAGGGCTAAAGAACCAAAACGTGGCAACCGAATTTCATAATCCTTTAGAGCAGTTTGAAATCCACAAACTGATTGAAATTCCTTTTATGGGGTTCGATATTTCGTTCACCAATTCGGCCGCTTTTATGGTCGGGATTGTCCTCTTTATTTGGGGATTTGTGGCGTTGGGTATGCGCAAGGGCGCTGTCGTCCCGGGCCGCTGGCAGTCCACCGTCGAGATTGTTTATGAATTTATCGGCGGCATGCTTTATGAAACCGTTGGCTCCGAAGCACGGAAATTTTTCCCGTTTATTTTTACGCTTTTTACTTTCGTATTAATTGCCAACATGGTGGGGATGTTCCCCTACACCTTTACGGTGACAAGCCACATCGTGGTCACCTTTGCCTTCGCCTTTTTGGTATTTATTGGCGTTATAATTATGGGCTTTATCAATCATGGTTTTAGATTTTTGAAAATTTTTGCCCCCGCAGGGGTCCCCTGGTTCATGTATATTATCCTGATCCCGATTGAAATTATCTCCTTCCTGTCGCGGCCCATTAGCTTGTCAGTCCGGCTTTTTGCCAACATGATGGCCGGCCATACGATGCTGAAGGTAATTGCCAGCTTTGTTGCCTTGCTCGGGATTTGGGGGAT
>JAZFRG010000235.1:0-2139 GCA_036445535.1 Sphingomonadales bacterium | reverse complement strand
AGACTTTTTCCTTCACCGAGTCCTGGAATTTTTAAATTCCGAACCGATGCTGGAATTTATTCGCCAACTGACCGGCATTCCAGAGATTATTAAGGCCGATGGCCAGGCCACGCTTTATCAGGGGGATTGCTTTTTACACCGTCATGAGGATGTCCATTCAAACCAGGGCTGGCGGGCCGCCTATGTGATGAATTTTACCAAGGACTGGTTTGCCTCGTGGGGCGGATTTCTTCAGTTTTATGATGAAAATTTTAACGTCGAAGAGGCATTAATACCAACCTTTAATGCGATCAATGTTTTTACCGTGCCGAAATTTCATTCGGTCAGTTATGTGCCGCAATTTTGCAATGGGGCAAGACTTTCGATCACCGGCTGGTTCAGGGATAAATAAAGGGGTTTCAACCCTTTCTAAAAAGCTGCAATTCCGGTCTGTTCCCGACCCAAAATCAAGGCATGGATATCGTGGGTGCCTTCGTAAGTGTTGACCGTCTCAAGGTTCATCAAATGACGAATGACATGAAATTCATCGACAATCCCGTTGGCACCAAACATATCGCGGGCGGTGCGGGCAATATCCAACGATTTGCCGCAGGAATTCCGCTTCAAAAGTGAAATTGCCGCCGGGGCCAATTTATCTTGATCCTTAAGCCGCCCGGCTTGCAGACAAGCCATAAAGCCAAGTGTAATCTCGGTTTGCATGTCCGCCAGTTTTTTCTGGATCAGCTGGTTGGCCGCAAGTGGCCGGCCAAATTGTTTCCTATCAAGGGTATATTGAAGCGCCGCATGCCAGCAAAATTCTGCGGCACCCAGGGCACCCCAGGCAATGCCAAAGCGGGCATTGTTCAGGCATCCAAACGGCCCTTTTAATCCAGAAACATTGGGCAGAAGGTTTTCACCGGGAACTTCTACGTCCTCCATAACAATTTCGCCAGTAACCGAAGCACGGAGCGAAAATTTTCCCTCAATTTTGGGCGCTGACAGGCCCTTCATGCCCTTTTCCAGGATAAACCCGCGGATAATACCCTCATCATCCTTGGCCCAGACGATAAAGACATCGGCGATGGGTGAATTTGTAATCCACAGTTTTGAGCCTGATAGAATATAGGAATTGCCCTTTTTACGCGCTCTGGTTTTCATGGCCCCAGGGTCAGACCCGGCATCGGGTTCGGTCAGGCCAAAACAACCGATCAGCTCGCCGGTCGCCAGTTTTGGTAAGAATTTATCTTTCTGAGCATCGCTCCCGAAGGCATAAATCGGGTGCATAACAAGGCTGGATTGCACCGACATGGCCGAGCGGTAGCCGCTGTCTATTTTCTCTACTTCGCGGGCAATTAAACCGTAAGCCACATAGGAAACTCCGGCGCAGCCATAGCCCTCAATGGTTGGGCCCAACAGGCCTTGAGCCCCCATTTCAAGCATAATGGCGGGGTCAAAGGTTTCATTGCGGGTCGCTTCTATAACCCGGGGCATCAACTTTTTTTCTGAATAGGACCGGGCACTGGCCTGAATCATGCGCTCTTCCTCGGTCAAGCTTTCATCCAACAGCAGCGGATCTTGCCAATTAAACTTGGGCCATTTGTTTGGGTCTGACATAAATTTCCTCAAAATTTTTTCTGCCCTTGTATCGTTAAAGTCGGGCCGAAAAGCAAGTCCTACCTTAAACGGTTTTCGGATAAACTTTACCCCCGAGTTATTTTAAGGCAAGGTGGGGTTCAATTTTTAGGGGGGTTATTATGAGTAAACAAAATCTTTTTATACCCGCACTCGGCGGCCTTTATGAAAAATTGGAGCCCTTTGCCCTGCCACTTTTGAGAATAATCATAGGGGTAATCTTTTTTCTCCACGGCTTTGATAAATTTCAAGGGTTCTTAGCTGACGGAAACCTGGATAGGTTTGCTGGGTATGTCGCCTCAGAGGGCTTTGAACCCGGGTATTTTTGGGGCTGGCTAACCCTTCTAACCGAAATGGTTGGCGGTTTGATGCTGGCGCTTGGTCTTTTCACCCGGTTAGCGGCAGCTTTTCTTACCGGAATGATGATCATCATTATTATTTGGTTTAAAAGCCACGAAGCATTTCTAGGCCATAAGGGCGGGTTTGAATACGAATTCGTATATGCCCTCCTGGCGTTTACCTTCCTGA
>JAZFRG010000234.1:0-4267 GCA_036445535.1 Sphingomonadales bacterium | reverse complement strand
TGAAGACTGGTCCGGGCAGCTTCGGTGGTTCTGACATTTGCCTGAACCGAGATCAGCATGCCAATATACCCAGCAGCCCCTGATAAAACCGCCCCAATTAAAAAGCCAATTGCGGGATACATCCCCAAGGGTGAAAAAAGAAGGCCAAGAAAAACAACTACCCCGACATAACCGATGGTCCGGTACTGGCGTTTCAGGTAAGCCTTGGCACCCTCTTGAATAGCGCCGGCAATTTCCTGCATTTTTTGATTACCCGGACTGGCTTTCAAAATTGAAGCCCGCGTAACAATACCATAAAGCACCGCCAAAACGCCGGCCCCGATGGTTAAGTATAAAATCGTTGTGGTATCCATGGAAATAGTCCCCTCGTTAAGGAACCCCGCCGGTTTTCTGTTGGCTCAAAGGCGGGGTAAAATTTTTAATTTCTAAATCTTTAGCGCAACTGCGAATCACGCGGTTTGCGGCGCATTTAAAGCAGACTGGAAAAGGTAAGGCAAGCCATAATGATAAGGGATTTAAGGTAAACTAGGTTCTAAATTTATTCCCCTTCCGCCTCGCTAACCCTGACCGATGTTATCCCTCTGAGATCGAGCTCGTCGCGGGCAAGGTTAAGGAGGGTTTTTGCGAGCCGGTCATAATCAACTTCTCCCGGCAGATCGGTTCTGCCCACCCCACCGGTTTTCAAGGTTTCGTTGAATTTGGCCATCAGAATGTCCAGGTTGGCATCGGCTTTTTGGTATTGTTCAACCCCTGCAACATCAATCGCAATATCAAGAAAGACATAACCGATGGGGCGGTTGTCCTCGGCAAAAAGGAAAGGGCCAGGAATCCTCTTGATATGAAGCGTCTCAACAGGTCCCGCTGGTTGATCACCAACCAGCGCACGTTCAACCGGGTTTCCTATTTCAGCCGCCTGATCGTCTTCTTCCCAGAAATAGCTATAAACCTGAACCAGGCCAACCATGCCCAAAACGGCGGCTCCAAGGGCGATGCCAATGGCAAAGAAAGCATGATTGAGAATTCCTGAAAAAAACTTTTTCACTGTCGCGCCCTTATTTTTTTCACCTTATTTAAAATGACAATAACCGGTTTTATCCAAAACCACTTTAGCTTTATTTTTATCAAAAACAACCACCTCTGCCTGGGAAGTAATTTCGCCGATAGCGGTTAAGGGCAAATTCAATTTTTTTGACAGCGCCGCCACTTCGACCCGGCAACTTTCCGGGACGGTAAATAAAAGTTCATAATCATCCCCGGCTGTGATCAGCCCTAAAAGACTTTCCTGGTCAACGTCCGGGGTTGGAATTTTATCAAGGCTAATTTCAGCACCCACATTTGAGGCCTTGGCCAGCTTTTCAAGATCGCCAACCAGGCCATCAGATATATCTATGCAGGCGCTGGCCAACCCGATTAAATTTTGCCCTAGCGTCAGCCGGGGAGATGGTGTCTCAAAACGTGAAATCAGAAAATCGTCCTTTTCAATATCACCTTTCAGGCTTTTCAAACCCAAGGCAGCCTCGCCAATAGCGCCAGAAACAAATATCAAGTCCTTGGGGCTAGCCCCCATTCTGGTAAGGCCTTCGCCCTTTTTAACGATTCCCAAAGCCGTCAGGGACAAGGTAAGGGTTTCGGCCCCCGACGTGGTATCGCCGCCAAAAAGCGAAATGCCAAATTCACCCTGATCTTCTTTTAAGCCCCCGGCAAAGCGCCTAAGCCAGTCCTCATCCAGTTTGCCACCCATTAGTGCCAAAAGGTAACCCACCGGCTTGGCCCCGGTGGCCGCCAAGTCTGATAGGTTCGAGCGCAGCAGGCGTTTTGCAATGTTTGCCGGTTTTTGGTCTTTCAGGAAATGAACCCCTTCGATCATGGCGTCCTTGGTGATGACCAGATCAAAGCCAATGGGGGGAGAATAAATCGCGGTGTCGTTTTCAAGACTGAAAGCTGGGGCACCCTTTTTGCTCAAGGGTTTTAAAATGGTTTCAATAATCTCGAACTCATCCATGGGGTCAGGCCCTCAAAGATTTAGCTAACTCGTCCAGAATGCCGTTGACGAACCCGGGCTCACCCCCCTCATAAAAAGCGTGGGTGATATTGACGTATTCATTGATAATGACCGGGTGGGGAATATCTGGCCGCCCTAAAAGTTCATAGGCACCGCCCTCAAGGATAGAAGCCAAAATGGTCTCTAACCGCGAATAGCTCCAGCCTTTGGTCAGAACCTTTTCCAGGGTATCCCTGATTTCATCCTGGCGTTCAAAACCGCCCTTTAGGATGTCGGCCAACAGAACCTGATCAACCTCACTAAACAGGGGCATATTTTCCCTGGCCCCCAGTGACATTTTTTTGAAGTCCTCGACAATGTTTTCAGGGGTGGCGTCCTCGTTCATGTGCAAAAGGTATAACCCCTGAACCGCCAAAAGACGCGCCAATGAGCGCGGGGTTGGTTGCTTATCCTGAGGTTTTTTTGGCATTATTTCCCCGAAAGTTTTGCTTGCGCGCCAATTAGTGAAAGGCAGGCCTCGGCGGCGCGCGCACCCTTATTGCCTTTGTCCCGGGCGGCCCTGGCCCAGGCCTGGTCAGGGTTTTCAACGGTTAAAATACCGGTGCCAATAGCGGCGCGTTTTTGGATCGCCAAATCCTGCAGCGCCCGGATGCTCATCCCTGCGACATAATCATAGTGGCTGGTTTGCCCGCGAATGACCGTGCCAAGGGCAACAAAGCCGGCATATTTTTTGGATTGAATGGCCATCGCTATTACCGCCGGGACTTCCAGTGCCCCGGGAACCCCGATAACCTCGTGGGAAAAACCAGCAGCTTCCAGCGCCAAGGTTGCCCCTGCCCTCAGCTCATCGGCCAGTTCCTGATAGAAAAGCCCCTCAACGATGAGGATTGGTTTTTGAGTTTCGGCCAAGGTTAAATTCCGCGCTGTTCAACGATATTAAGGCCATAGCCCTCAAGGCCTACAATAATGTGCTTGGTGTTGGACAAAAGGATCATATCCTTAACCCCAAGGTCACACAGGATCTGGGCGCCGATGCCGTAATCACGCAGCTCATTATTGGGGGTTGCCGCGGGGGCCTCTTCAAGACCCTCCCGAACCCGAACCATGTGATGCAGGCGGTCGGGGCGGATATCCCTCAAGATAACGATCACCCCGCTGTCACTGGGCTCCATAATCTTCATGACTTTTTCAAGCTGGCCAACCTTGGGGCCTTTTTCCTGGAGCATGTCATTGAAAATATCCAGAACATGGACCCGGACCATTACTGGCTTTTCGGGCGAAATTTCACCCTTCACCAAAACCAGATGTTCGGCATATTCCGCGGTGTTGGTATAAACCAGTGCTTTCCAGTCGCCGCCAACCAGACTTTTAACGGTGGTTTCACCGACACACTCAACCAGGTTGTCTTCTTTTCGGCGGTAAGCAATTAAATCCCGGATGGTGCCGACCTTAAAGCCGTGGAACTGGGCAAATTTAATCAGGTCCGGCAGCCGCGCCATGGTGCCGTCCTCGTTCATGATTTCACAAATAACCGCCGAGGGGTTAAGCCCGGCAAGACGGGAAATATCAACCCCGGCTTCGGTATGGCCGGCGCGTACCAAAACCCCGCCATCCCTGGCTTCCAGGGGGAATACGTGGCCCGGTGTAGAAATATCTTCCTTGCTGTGGGCGGCATCGATGGCGACCGCGATGGTGCGCGCCCGGTCGTGGGCAGAAATCCCCGTTGTCACCCCTTCGCGGGCTTCAATGGAAACCGTAAAGGCGGTCTCAAGGCGCGACACATTTTCTCTACTCATCGGCGGCAGGTTTAAATCGCGGACGCGCTCAGAGGTTAAGGCCAGACATATCAGGCCACGGCCAAACTTGGCCATGAAATTAATCGCATCAGGGGTTGCCATTTGCGCAGGGATTACAAGGTCGCCCTCATTTTCCCGGTCTTCTTCATCGATAAGGATAAACATCCGACCATTGCGCGCGTCTTCGATGACATCTTCAATGCTGGACAGAAAAGCCTCAGGCAATTCATTTAGCGGTGTAGATTTTTTTGCTTCAGCCATAAGGGTTTATTTCTCTATTTCGTTGAGGCGGGCACTATAGCGGGCAAAGACGTCCGCTTCCAGATTTACTTTATCACCAATTTTCAACCTACCAAGGGTGGTGACTTTTTCGGTATGCGGAATAATCGCCACCTCAAAGGTTTCATTTGAAACCGCGTTTACCGTTAAGGAGACCCCGTCAATGGCAACGCTGCCCTTTTTCGCGACC
>JAZFRG010000233.1:0-3310 GCA_036445535.1 Sphingomonadales bacterium | reverse complement strand
AGTCTTTTATGCCCGCCAGATACGCCTGATAGTATTTTTTATCAGCCCCGAACGGCCCAAGGTTCAAAAGGTCATAGGCCAGCTCAATGGTTTTAAGCGGATTTTTTTGAAGGGTCTCAAAATCAATTTCCAGGAACTGGTTTTTAGGCAAGCCCCTGGTTTCCCTCTCAAGCTTTTCCATCATCCGGACATAAACGCTTAAAATATGATCATCCAGGTCGGGCAGGTCGTGGGGCTGCAAGGAAAGCTCATTCAAGAGCTGGGCGTAGAAATTTCGCATCGAAAAAAAGATTTTATAGGGGTTGCGCCGGATATGAATAAACTTTGCCTCCGGATACATCTCCCGAAGCAGCGCTACCCTCGCGGTATAAACCGGATTTTTGATAAGAATGGTTTTACCGGGCCCGGCGATCTGCAGTTTCAGATAGAAAAGTTTCAACTTTTCTTGCCAGTCGCCCACTTCCTTTTTACCGACATCTTCAAAAAAAAGTCCCTTGTTGAAGGTATTAAAAAAGTCCCCCGGGAAATAAAGCGCATGCAAAAACGAATAGGGCATCATGTTGGCCAAAGCAAATTCGTCTTCCTGGGGAGAGGTGGGTGTGACCGGCACCTCATCAATAAAGCGGCCCTTGGGCAGGCTTCTTTTTAAAAGGGGCCCGAACAATTTGGTCAGCAATAAAAAGTCACCGGGCAGTCCGGCCTGGTAGGGATTGACATATTGAAAGCGCGGTGACTTTGAGAGGATATTATAGAGATGTGTGGTGCCTGAGCGCCAATGCCCCAGAATAAACACCGGTGGGTAAACCGGCTCCACTGCTTTTCGCCGGGTGCCAACTACCACCTTCTCAATCAGGGTAAAGGGCAAACGCCCGAGGGCGCTCAAATAAAAAAGCGCGGTTTGATCCGCCTTGCCATAAAGCCCGTTCAAGGCTCTTAGGTTACGGAAACTTGAGCCCATCAAGGGATGTGATGAGCTTTTAGGTTTGGAATTTTTGACCAAAGATCCCCTCCAAAAGATCAAGAGGGGTTTATAGCCTCTTGTTCAAGTTTGCTTACCATTTGTTTTAACAGGGATAAAAGACCAGTAAAGCCTTGATCCCGAAGGATCGGTGAAAATTCTGATTTTCGGATCGCCAGTTCCGAAACTGAACCCCTCTGGAAAACGTCGATAACCCGATAGCCGCCGCCCGGGTCGGGGTAGAGCACATAATTCAGGATAATTTCTTCACCCTTGTTCAAGAGCTTGGTTTTAACCATAACCCGGGTTCCACGCATTTGCTCTTCGGAAACGGTTACAAACTCCTGGCCCGAAAAGCCCTTGAACCGGGAGGCATAATTCGACAGCGTAAATGCCAGAAAGGCTTGGCCCAGTTCGGCTTGTTCTTCGGCGCTAAAGGTTTTCCAATAGCGTCCGGTCGAAGCTAATCTTACCATAAGGTCGGCATTAAAGGTCTCGGCCACAGGCCCGGATAAAAATTCCCGGCGTTTTTGATATCCCCAGGTTTCTGCATTCTTCATGGTTTCCAACAGGTTGGCATGAAATTTATCGATAGCGTCTGTCGCTGGTGATGCCAGGGCCCCCGAAGCCAAGGCCAGCACCATCAGGCCAGCCAGGCTTAAGCCTTTAACCAGCGGCAAAAAGGTGCCATAAACGCGTTTTATAAGCAGTTTAAACATCATCAATATCTCTTAGCAGGGCTTATATGAACCTAGCCATAACAACAATCCATAAATTTTTGAGTGACCTGACCGGTTTTTCACTAAGGAAACCGGCAGTTTTCCTAGGATTTATGCTGGTTTTTACCGCTTTTGCCGGATGGTTTTTAGCGACCAATGTAACGGTTCGAACCAATACCGATGAAATGATCGACGCAAATTTGCCGTTTCGGGTCACTTATGATGACTTTAACCGCACGTTTCCCCAGTTTGCCGACAGTTTTATCATCGTTATAGACGGCGATACCCCGGAAGCCGCCGAGGCTGCCCAGCGCCGCCTTTATGCCGGGCTTTCGGGTCAGAAAAATCTTTATTCCAACGTTTTTACACCGGGCCTTGGCGATTATTTTGAAACCAATGCGTTCCTGTTGCAGGATTATGAAAAACTCCTTCAATTTTCCGATGATCTGGCCGCTGCCCAACCGGTTTTGGCTGCCGTTTCCGAAGACCAAAGTCTTCGGGGCCTGTTTGGTATCTTAAACGAGGCCATGGATGAAACTCTGGACGGCGACCTGCCCAACCGGAAACTGCCAGAAGTTTTGGCTGATTTCACCGAGATTGCCAAAAGCTCAGCCAAGGGTCAGGCGTCGCCCTTGTCATGGCAATCGATATTCCTTGAAGACGAAGACCTGAATAAAGCCCGGCGGCGTTTAATTCTGGTCCAGCCTGTGCTTGATTTTACTAAATTAGTATCGGCTAAAGAGGCTCTTTTGGCGGCCCGCGCCGCGGCCGCCGAAATCATTTCGGAAAGCACCGGCGTGACGATCCGTTTTACCGGAAAAATGGCCCTGAATGCCGATGAGCTGAAAAGCGTATCGGACGGTGCAATGGTCTCAGGCATCTTGTCGTTTATCCTTGTTGCCCTTGTTTTAGGGTTTGGCATCCGCTCAATCCGGATTGTCGCCAGTGCTTTAATCACGCTATTTATTGGTCTCGTGTGGACCGGCGCTTTTGCGATGCTCACCGTCGGCTATTTCAACATTATCTCCATCGCTTTTGCGGTTTTGTTCATCGGCCTTGGCATTGATTTTGCAATCCATTTTGCGCTCCGCTTCCAGGAGGAAGCCGGCGCGGGAATGGCGACCGATGAGGCGCTCATCAAAACCGCGGTCACCGCTGGCACGCCGCTGGCGCTGTGTGCACCGACAACCGCCTTGGCGTTTTTTGCGTTTGTGCCTACCGAATATGCCGGGCTCGCACAATTGGGGCTAATCTCCGGGACCGGAATTTTTGTTGCGTTTTTCACCAGCATGACAATCCTGCCGGCGCTTTTGAAACTGATGCACATCAAAAAGAAAAAAATCATTTTTAATCGGCGCGCCAAGGCCGATGCCGGGTTTATTGCCAGAAACGGTAGAAATGTTGCGGTTGTTGGGTTTTTGCTGGGGGCGGTCGCCCTGGTGGTTGGTCTTAAGGTCAGTTTTGATTTTGATCCCATCAACTTAAAAGACCCAAAGACAGAATCGGTGACCAGCTTTTTTGATTTGCTTGAGGGTGAAAAAACCTCCCCTTATGCGATCCAGGTGGTGGCCGAAAATGCCGAAGCGGGGGAAGCACTGAAACCTGAAATTAAGGCGCTCTCCGGGGTCGATAA
>JAZFRG010000232.1:0-5913 GCA_036445535.1 Sphingomonadales bacterium | reverse complement strand
TGATAGCATTATTCGCCTGCTTCCCGGCGTTTTGGGGGATGCGGATTGTTTGGCGGAAGAGAGCTTTAGTGCTGGACTTTTGGAATATCCCCAGTATACACGTCCCCAAGAATTCGAAGGGCAAAATATCCCCGAAATCTTAACCTCAGGCCATCATGAAAAAATCAGGGCCTGGCGACTTGAAATGTCAGAAAAACTGACCAGGCAGCGACGACCCGATCTTTGGACCCGGTATGCTGCTGGAATTAAAAACAAAAAGGGTAAGTCATGAACACTATTGAAAAATTTGAAAAAGACCAGCTGGCAAAGCTGACCGAGGGCAAAGACATTCCGTCCTTTTCCCAGGGCGACACTCTAAAAGTTGATGTTAAAATTAAAGAGGGCGAACGCGAACGCATCCAGTCCTTTGAAGGGGTTTGTATTGCCAAGGCAAACCGCGGCTTGAACTCAGCCTTTACGGTTAGGAAACTTTCCTACGGCGAAGGGGTTGAGCGGGTATTTCCGCTGTATTCCCCGATTATTGATAAAATTACGGTACTTCGGAAAGGTAAGGTGCGGCGCGCCAAACTTTATTATCTTCGTGGTCGTACTGGTAAGGCGGCGCGTATTGCCGAGAAGGTTGATCTGAAAGCGATTGCTGCCGCAAAAGCCAAAAAAGGCAAAAACAAACAATCAGCTGCGGCCAAACCAGCTGCCAAAAAAGCCAAAGCCAAAAAAGATTAAGGTCTATTAAAAGATAAAGGTCTTTTATTTGTCAAATTTCCGTGTGAGGTCTTAGACTTCGCGCGGAATTTTTTTTATAACCTTTTAAAGATAAGGTTTATTCATGGGTTACAAAGTTGCAATCGTTGGCGCCACTGGCAGTGTCGGGCGTGAAATCCTGAACATTTTGGCTGAGCGGGGTTTTCCTGCAGATACGTTTGTTGCGCTGGCCTCTGACAAGTCAGAGGGTGCAGAGCTGGATTTCGGCGATGACACCCTAATTGTCGAGCGCCTTGATACCTTTGATTTCGCTGGCGTGGATATTTCTTTTTTCGCTGCCGGGTCCGAAATTTCCAAAGTGTATATTCCCAAGGCCACGGGCGCCGGTTCCATTGTCATTGATAATTCATCGCTTTTCAGGATGGACCCGGAGGTCCCGCTTATTGTTCCTGAGGTTAATGCTGATGCCTTGGAGGGGTATGATAAGAAAAACATTATCGCCAATCCCAATTGTTCAACCGCGCAATTGGCAGTTGCTCTAAAACCCTTGCACGATGCCGTCGGCATTAAACGGGTGGTGGTCTCAACCTACCAGTCGGTTTCGGGTGCTGGTAAAAATGCCATGGACGAGCTGTTTCACCAGACCAAATCTGTTTTTGTCAGCGAAATAATGCCTGCCAAAGTTTTCCCCAAGCAAATTGCTTTTAATGTTATCCCGCAAGTGGGTGATTTCGATGACCATGGAAACGCGGTTGAAGAAAATAAAATGGCCGAAGAGATGAAAAAAATCTTGGGGCCCAACATTAAACTCACCGCTACTTGTGTGCGGGTTCCGGTCTTTATTGGCCACGCTGAGGCGGTCAATGTTGAGCTGGAAAGCCCGCTTAAGCCCTCGCTTGCCAGGGACCTTATCCGGCAAGGGGCGGGCCTGATTGTTTCTGACCTTGAAGATCAGGACGGTTACACGACACCGATTGAAGCGGTAGGCGATTATGCCACTTTTGTTAGCCGGGTTCGGCGCGATGACACGGTTGCTAATGGCCTAAACTTTTGGGTGGTTAGCGATAACCTTAGAAAGGGTGCTGCGCTAAATGCCGTTCAAATTGCCGAAATTCTGGTCAATAAATACCTCAAGTAACTCTACAAACTTTCAATTCATCGCTCAATGCTTGACTCAAGTAGGCCCAAGGTGCTGAATTCATTTTTTTGAAATTCAGGGGTGAGGGACCCCAAAACAACAAGGAGAAACCCATGAACAACATTGGTGCCGGCGTCGTCGGGATTTTACTGGGAGCGGCCGCCTATTGGGTCGTTGATTATGCTTCTAATGGAGGTAACGGCGGCGGAAACGTGTTCCCAGGGCCAACCCGGACCGTAGCAGAAGCCGAAACATTCATTTCTGAAACCGAGGATACGGTTAATGAGCTTGGCAAATATGCTGGCCACGTTTTCTGGATTCAGGCAAATTTTAACACCTACGATTCAAACTTCCTTGCCTCAAAAGTATCGGAAGATTTCACTAATTTAGGGGTTAAATTGGCCAAAGAGGCGGCGACCTTTAATGATACCGAGTTGGATTTTGAAACCCGCAGAAAAGTCGACAGCTTAAGAAGAGCTTTAAGTTTCCCCGCGCCCGATGACCCAGAGGCTTCTGCTGAATTGGCGCAAATCACTACCGGTCTTGGCAGCACCTATGCCAACGGTAAATACTGCCGTTCGGAAGATGATTGCCTGGCCGATGTCGATATTATCCGGATTATGGCCACGTCGCGTGATGCCGATGAGCTTTTGGATGTCTGGCAGGGTTGGCGCACGGTTTCGCCGCCGATGAAAGACGACTATGCCCGGATGGTTGAGATTGGCAATGCCGGGGCCCAGGAACTTGGATTTGAAGACATTGGGGAAATCTGGAAGGGCGGCTATGATATGACAGGGGAAGAGTTTACCACTGAGGCTGACCGGCTTTGGGACCAGGTTAAACCCTTGTACGATGCGCTTCATTGTTATGTCGGTGACAAGCTGGTTGATGTTTACGGCGATGTTGCCAAAACCGAGAGCGGCATGATCCCGGCCCACCTTTTGGGAAATATCTGGGCCCAGCAATGGGGCAATATTTTTCCCTTGGTGGCGGAAGGCGATGCTGATCCAGGGTACGACCTTACCGGGCTTTTGACTAATGCCGGGTACGATGAAATTCAAATGGTAAAAACCGGTGAAAATTTCTTCTCATCTTTGGGTTTTGATCCGATGCCGGAAACCTTTTGGGAACGCTCGTTATTTACCAAACCCCAGGACCGGATTGTTCAGTGCCACGCCAGTGCCTGGGATATTGATGACGATGATTTCAGGATTAAAATGTGCATCGATATCACCGGTGAGGATTTCAACACCATCCATCACGAGCTGGGTCATAACTATTACCAGCGCGCCTATAAAATCCAGTCGCCGATCCTGCAGGGCGGTGCCCACGATGGCTTCCACGAAGCCATTGGTGATTTCATAGCGCTTTCGATTACCCCAAATTACCTGGTGCAATTGGGATTGCTGGATGAAGAGCCCGATGCCTCGGCCGATATTGGCCTGTTGCTATCCCAAGCTTTGGACAAAGTAGCGTTCATGCCCTTTAGCCTGGTTCTCGACCAGTGGCGCTGGGGGGTTTTTTCGGGCGAGATTACCCCTGAAAATTATAATGCTGCGTGGTGGGCACTGCGCGAACAATACCAGGGTGTTACCGCACCGGTTGAACGCACCGAAGCCGACTTTGATCCAGGGGCAAAATTCCATATTCCGGCCAATGTTTCCTATATGCGTTACTTCCTGGCCCACATTTTGCAGTTCCAGTTCCATAAATCAGCCTGCGATATGGCGGGCTGGCAGGGCCCGGTTCACCGCTGTTCAATTTATGGCAACGAAGAAGTGGGTGCTAAGTTAAATGCCATGCTAGAAATGGGCCAAAGCCGCCCGTGGCCAGATGCCCTGGAAGCGTTCTCCGGAACCCGGCAAATGGATGGCTCAGCCATGGTCGCCTATTTCGCACCGCTTAAAGTTTGGCTGGATGAGAAAAACGCTGGCAAGGAATGCGGCTGGGATGCTTCTTAAGGCTTTTACTTTTAAATAAACCAAATTAAGCTATTCCCGGATCCCCAAAAGGGTCCGGGATTTCTTTTAGAGGAGAGAACACAGTGGGCTGCCAGGACTACCCCTTAAGAAGCGTGCTTTATGTGCCCGGTGACAATCCCCGGGCCTTGGATAAAATCGCTGAATTGAACCCGGATGCGGTTATTCTTGATCTGGAAGATGGCGTTAATCCGGATGAGCGCGGTGAAGCGAGGGCCCGGATCGCCGAGGTTTTGGCAAGCCCGCCAAATGGAATTTATCTCACAGTCCGGGTAAACCCGGTCGGGTCAGAATGGGTTAAGGATGATCTGAATTGCCTTTTGGATAATCCCCCCCATGCCATTGTTTTCCCGAAGATTGGTACTACCCTTGAGATGGAAAAAGTTGAAGTTTTGTTATCTGAGCGGGGAATAGATGGAGGCGTTAAACTTTGGGCAATGATCGAAACCCCGATCGGGGTTTTGAATTCCAGGGAAATTGCTTTTTCCACCCCGCGCCTTGAATGTCTGGTAATGGGGACCTCTGATTTGGTCAAAGACCTGCACGCCGCCCATACCTTGGACCGGTCCCCGGTTTTATATTCATTATCCCAATGCGTTTTGGCGGCCCGGGCCCGGGGTATGTCAATCATTGACGGGGTTCATATTGGTCTGATGGATATGCCCGGCTATCTGGCCGCCTGCCAGCAGGGTGCAGATCTGGGGTTTGATGGCAAAACTATTATTCATCCAGTCCAGCTGAAAGGGGCAAATGCTGCCTTTGGCCCTGATGAAAAAGCCATCAAAAAAGCTGAAAAAATTGTCGCTGCCTTCAAGGCCGCCAGGAAAGCCAGGAAGGGGGTTACCGTTGTTGATGGCAAGCTTGTAGAAATCCTCGACGTTGAAGCCGCTGAACGCTCCTTAAACCTGGCCCGGAAAATTGCTGCTAAAAGTTAATTCCCTTTGCCGATATAGCGCGCAAGGAAACGCTCGAGATTGGACAAAATGGTTAATCTGGAAGGCTCATTCCCAGCCGAATGGTTGCCTTCTTTCATTTCAATATATTCCGAATACTTCCCGGCTTTTTGCATTTTATCGTGAAAACGTTTGGACTGCAGGTAATTAACTACGGTGTCATCGTTGTTGGCTAAAAGCAAAACCGGCATTCTAATTTTATCGATATTCTCAATCGCCGAGGTTGCCTTCATCCGGGCTTTATCCGAAGGGCTTTGGGGGTCGCCAATTTCTTCCCCCCACTCGCTTAATCCTAAGAAATTGCTTTCTTCGGTCACCAAACGATAAAGGTCCGAAATGCCATTTACGGACACCGCGCATTGAAACAGGTCGGGGGTTGTAAAGGTGGCTGCCAAGGCGGCATATCCGCCATAGCTCCAGCCAAAAATGCACATCCTTTCCGGGTCAGTGATCCCCTCTTCAACAAGCCAAAGCGCGCCATCAGTAATATCGTCCTGCATTTTTAAGCCCCACTCTCTTTTCCCGGCATTTTCAAAATCCTTTCCGAAACCCGCGGATCCCCTGAAATTGGGTTGCAAAACCGCATAACCCCGGCTGGCCAAAAATTGTACCAGCCAATCAAAACCCCAGTAATCTCTGGCAGTGGGCCCGCCGTGGGGCAAAATTACAGTCGGCAGATTTTTGACTTCCTTGCCAACCGGGATAGTCAGGTAACCCTGAATTTCCATGCCGTCCCGGGCTTTGTAGGTGATTTCCTGCATTGGCGACATCAGCTGAGGATCCAGCATTGGGTATCTGGCTTGGAGGAAGGCCATTTGTTTGGTTTCAGTATCAAAATAATAGTAACTGCCGGAATCAATATCACTGGAACTGTAAACCAGGTATCTTTTCCCATCCCGGGTTCGACTTGTCAGCCATTCATTGGTGCCTGGCAAAGCTTTATCGACCATGGCATGAAACTTTTTAAAATCTTTATCAAAATAAACATATTTATTGCCATTATCATGGTAATAGGCCCCGACAATATTTCCGGTATAGGGGTCACTCACCGTGTTAACAACATCCCGGTCGTCAAAGGAAAGCAGGGTTTCTTTAACCTCAAGATCAATCATGTCGTAAATATAAAGAGCATTGAAGCCAT
>JAZFRG010000231.1:0-8830 GCA_036445535.1 Sphingomonadales bacterium | reverse complement strand
TTTTGGAAGACCCGGGCCTTTGTTACGTTGAAGTTAAAAACGTCACTTTAAAACGCGAGAACCGGGCCGAATTTCCGGATTCTGTGACCAGCCGCGGGGCCAAACATCTCCGCGAGCTAATAGAGATGGTCAAAGAAGGCCACCGGGCGGTGATGGTCTATCTGGTGCAGCGCGCTGATTGTGATTATTTCACTGTCGCTGGTGACATCGACCCCAAATACGCCGAAGGGTTAAAGGAAGCCATTGAGGGCGGCGTTGAAGTGCTGTGTTATCAATGCAAGCTCAGTGAAGAAGAAATCCTCCTCGATAAACCTTTGGAAATCAGAATCTAGCTTTAGAAACGGCGGACCAAGACAAAGCTACCGGCTACTACCCAGTAATTTGTCGTCGGCGCTAGGTTCAGAGCCGATTGAGCGCCGCCAGCATAAACCGACCATTTGGTTTTAAATTGCCAGTCCATAAAGAGGCCATGGGTGGTCTCGAGCGTCGCTACGCCGGCAAACTTAAAGCCGTTGAAGGTTTCATCCTTTTGCATACCAGGAGCGAAGGTGAAAACCATATTATCATCATCGCTGATTTTAATCGTAAAATAGAGCGGGAATAAATAACGCTGGTAAAAGCTTGGGTCATAATAGCCATTGGCTAAATCAAACTTGTAGCCATACCAAACGCCATTAAAGCCGACATCTACCTTAAGGTCTGTTCGTCTTGATAGGGCCCTGATGATGGTTAAATCAGCCCGTTTTTCGCGGTTGGTGTCGTTGTTCTGGAAAGCCGAAAAGCGGGCCTGAATAAAATAGCGGGGATCGGGCACCCAGACAAACTCAATAAATTCCTCGCTCCGGATAATGCCTAGCGATAATGCTCTAGGTGAGACCATAAAATGGTCGCGGTCATAGCCAAATTTTATCCAAAGATGATCGCTGGTCCGGGCGGTGAATTTCACGCCGCCGATTACCGTCGAGCGATTGGGAGAGCCGAAATTGGTGAAACTGGCACCCAGCTTAAAGGCACCCCAGAAATTTTTGGCAAGCTTGGTATCAACCTCGCCCCAAAAGCCGGTATTTAAAATCGCCTCCATATTATCGACCCGGTCCAGGCCAGAAAACTGATCAGCCTTGACGCGATAGCCCTCAAAGCCAAAACGAACAAAGGTTTTTCGGTTTAGGGCCTGGCTGTAAACCACTTCGCCGCCGATGATATCGATGTTATCCCGATCGGTGCTAAAGCCCATGCCAATGCTAAGGTTAGAGCGCACCGGGGTGGAAATCCGGCGGCGGAGTTCAGCCAATTCTTCATCGGGGCCTGCGGCCTGGTTCTCAAGACCCTCCAAAATGTCAAAAGCAGTGTCAAACTCACCCGCACGGTAGAAAGCAATGACCTGGCCAATCCCCAAATTCTTATCGCCCGGATGCTCTTGCAGCGCCGCATCAGAAACTTTCAGCGATTCTTCTGGTTGGTCGGCCCACGCCAATAAAATGGATTTTTCCTGGGCATAGGTAAGCTCATCGCCGCCATTGGCCCGGTATTTTTCAAGAAGTTTTAGCGCTTTATGATAATTGCCCTGCCAACCCGTCAGCCTGGCAATTCCCAAAATGGCCAACGGTTCTTCAGGGTTCTGGGCAAAAACTTCCTCAAGGATGAGGTTACTTTCCTCATTTTTACCTTGCCATTGTTGCAGGGTCGCAAGCCGCGTTAAATTCTCAACATTTCGTGGCAGACCCGCAGCCATCGCCCTTTTCAATGAATTTTCTGCATCGGCATAGCGACCAATCCAGGATTCATTGACCGATTTGGCATACCAGTTCTCCGCATTCCCGGGATCAATCGCAACCGCCCGGGTTAAAAAGGTTATCGCCTCTTCAGGCTTGGAAACTGCGGAATGTGCGTTGGCCGCCTTGGTTTGCAAACGAAGGTCATTGGGTGCCAGATTTGCCGCCCGCCCAAAAGCCCTGGCGGCATCCACGGGGCGCCCCTGGGCGGCAATTATATCACCAAGCCGTTCCCAAAGATCCGGTCGGTTAGGGTTTCTTTGCAGCATTTGACGGTAAAATTTCTCAGCCGCCGACCAGTAACGATTACCCTCTGCCTCCTGGGCCATGTTCAACAGCTCTTGATCGGTTTGGGCTAAAACCGGCATTGCAAAGCTGGCCCCGGTCAAAACCGTGGCCGCTAGAAGCGCTGATTTTATGGCAATTATTTTCGCCATCCCCGCCCCCCTTTTCCCCGTGGTCTGGTTAGGTCAGAGAGGAACTTGCCAACGGTAAAGATGTCGGTGAAAATGGACAAATACCGGATCGGCGTGATCATAAGACCTTTGGCCATGTACATAATTTTTTCTTCTTTCCCGAAAAGGCCCAAAAGTGCAACATACATAATGGTTTCGAAAATAATGGTATATCCCAGGATATCAAACCATCCCGCGAGAATAAAAAGCAGCATTATGATCGGGTAGGTAACCTTTTCAAAGAGGGCAAAGAACACCGCCCAACCGATCGGGCGGCCTGTTTCCTGAGCATATACCCGGCCCAAAGGCTCTTGGTAAGGAATATAGACCCGCTCGTTCATAATACTTTTGTTAAGCTTCTTTTTGACCCGGCGGCGACGGAAAACCTTTAGGGGACTGGTCAGAAGTTCCGGAAAATAATAGGAACTTTGCAGCCAAGCAGAAGACCAAAGGTATAATTGTCTGGGTAATTTATGGGCCTCTGGTTCATTAGAATGAACGATAACGTCCAAAACCTGGACATTATGGTAGCCCCTATCTACAAAGCCAAAGCCAATATAAATATCTTCGGAAGTGGTCAGGTCATCCCCAAGCGTGTGTTCAACCTCATTAAAAAGATTCAAAAGAAGTTCCCGCCGGTAAGCAACTGCGCAACCCAAGGGGTTCACGAGCGTTCCAAAGAGTGCCAATTCGCCAAGGTAAATAATATTTTGAACGAAATAATAAAGGACGTCCCGGTAATAATTTGTTATCCCCCGTGAAAACCTGTTTAGGGGCGTATCGTCGTGGGTAATTTTTGTTTTTGGCCTAAGCTTCATAAGCCGTTGAATGCTTGACCAGGCCCGCGCCCGAAGCCGGTCTTTGGTTCTAAGCGGCTTTACAAAACCGCACGCTGAGGCATTGTTCGGCACCCTGAGAAGTTCCCCAACCACCCGCTCCATATAGTCCTCGGATTCAAGCGCGGTATCGCCATCAAGGACAAACAAAACTTCGGCATCGCTGAATTTGGAAATTTGCTTCAAGGACGGTGTTTTGCCCCGGTTTTCCTTGCGTTCAATCAGAACGATATCCAGCTCTTTAAGTTTGGAAAAGGCCTTAACCACCTCGCTGGTGTCATCGGTTGAGGCATCATCAACGACGAAAACTTTTCTGGGTTGTTTGGTTTGCCGCACCAGGGAGGCCAAAGCCAAAGAAATAGTCCGGCCCTCATTGTGGGCTGGAATTACGACATCAACAACAGTATCCCTTACTACGCCCGGGGCCGGGACAGGCAATTCCCTGCTTCCCCGTAAAAGACCAATCATACTCATGAAGGTCAGCGGACTGATAATTAGATAGGGTGCCGCGGCCATAATTTCCCCCTCCTGCCTTTCTTTTCCAATTACTCGGCAGGAATGCCTATTTTGACGTTTTCGCTTTCAAACGCCACCAATTCCTTAAGGGTGTCGTCAAGCTTCCACTTATGTTCAAACGATATCAACCTTTTCAACTCAGACAAATCCGGGCGCCTGTGATCAACATCCGTAAAAGGCCGCCCGTATGCCTCAGCATACTCAATAAACTTTATTTTGGAAGCACTTTCAGCAATTTCCCTAACCTTTTTGGCCAAGTTATGAATAGTTATTTCCTGGTCATTTCCAGCGTTGATAATTTTGCCGATGGTTTTATCGCTTTCCGCAATTTTGGTTAGTATAGAAACCATGTCCCTGACATCGCAAAAGGATCGGGTCTGGTTGCCATCGCCGAAAACTGTAATATCACTGCCGCTAACGGCCTGGCGAACAAAGTTTGGCACGACCATGCCGTACATTCCCCTTTGCCGGGGGCCGACGGTGTTAAAAAGCCGGACTGAAGTCACGGGCACATCGCGCTCCATGGCATAGGCCTGGGCGACAAATTCATCCATCAGTTTGGTCGCGGTATAGCACCAGCGGAAATGATCATCCGAGCGCAGCACCAGATCATCGTTTTCTGCAAAAGCGGGTTTGGGGTTAAAGCCATAAACTTCGGATGAAGAGGCCATTATAATCCGTGGTTTGGCTTTCAGCTTTAAAGCTGCCTCAAGAATAAGTTCAGAACTTCCACAATTGGTCTTAATAACATTCAGGCTATCCTCAAGAACCCTTTTTACGCCGACAATGGCAGCCATATGAAAAACCACATCGGCCCACCCAACGGCTTTTTCCAGCCCGGGCCATTTCATAATATCGAAATGAAAAAACTGGAAATTGGGGTTTTTCTGGGCGGCGGCTAAATTTGCGATGTTTCCGGTGGAGAGGTCATCAACCGCCTGAACCTTCGAGCCGGTTTCAAGAAAATGGTCAACCAGATGTGATCCAATAAATCCTGCCCCGCCGGTAATTAAAATATTCATAGTCTCTGACCTGCCAAAATCTCGTCTGTTAATCTTTAAAAAAGGTTTATATGTCAAATAATAGTGTAATAAATAAATTAAAACCAAGTAATGAGCCTTTTTTACTACAGAAATTCTAAAGAAGGCGTTAATAAGCTCTTTGATTTTCAATTGCCATTAATTTAGTTAGGTTGAGATGAATTATATAGCCGCAGATAAAGCCCGTGATTTTGCCACTCATTTGGCAAAAATCCATGAGGAAAAAGACTTTCAAGGCATGCGTGCGGCCGGTGGTCTTGCCGCTGAAACCCTTGATTTTTTGGTTCCTTTTGTGAAGCCTGGGGTAACCACAGGGAAGCTGGATGACCTGGCCTATGAATATTTAACCAAGGCCGGAGCTTACCCCGCTCCCTTATATTACCGGGGGTTCCCAAAATCTATTTGCACCTCAATAAACCATGTTATTTGCCACGGCATTCCTGGGGATAAGAAATTAAGGGAAGGCGATACGGTAAATATTGACGTTACTGCGATTCTGGATGGCTGGCACGGCGATACCAGCAGAATGTTTTTTGTGGGCAAGGTTTCACCAAAGGCCAAAAGGCTTTCAGATATCACTTTTGAAGCCATGCATATGGGCATTAATCAGGCTAAACCGGGCAAAACCCTGGGCGATATTGGTTATGCCATCCAAAGTTTTGCGGAAAGCCAAAAGTGCTCGGTGGTAACCGATTTTTGTGGCCATGGTTTGGGCCGAGTGTTTCACGATGCGCCTAATATTTTGCATTACGGACGGCCTGGCAGCGGACTTATTTTAAGACCGGGGATGTTTTTTACCATTGAACCTATGATCAATTTAGGCAAACCGGATGCCAAGGTTCTTGGCGATGGCTGGACCGCGGTGACCCGCGACCGGAAACTATCCATGCAGTTTGAGCATTCCATCGGAATCACCGAAGAGGGCTCGGAAATTTTCACTCTCTCCCCAAAAGGTTTGGACCAGCCCCCCTATGACAAGTAACCCTTTTTAATTGGTAGGCGGTAGAAAATGACTGATAAACCCCATTATCTGGGACACAGACAGCGCCTAAAGAACCGTTTCCTGAAAAGCGGGGCTGAAGCCATGCAGGACTATGAACTTCTTGAAATTTTGCTTTTTCTTGCCGTCCCCAGGCGCGATGTCAAACCACTAGCCAAAGATTTAATTAATAAATTTGGCAGTTTTGCGGAAACCATTAGCGCAGAACCGGCAAGGCTAAGAGAGGTTAAAGGGGTGGGCGAAAATGCCATTATCGCCTTTCGTTTGGTCCGCGAAGGGGCCATTAAACTCTCCCGGGATAAAATACTCGACCAACCGGTTATCGGCTCTTGGCAAGCGCTTTTGGATTATTGCAAAATGGCCCTGTCTTACCAGAAAAAAGAACAGTTCAGGATACTCTACCTGAACCGCAAAAACATTCTGATTGCTGATGAATTGCAACAGGAAGGGACCATTGACCACACCCCGGTATATCCCCGGGAGGTTATCAAGCGGGCCCTGGAGCTGGGCGCTTCGGCCTTAATTCTGGTGCACAATCACCCGTCCGGCGACCCAACGCCTTCGCGCGACGATATCGATATGACTAAGGAAATTATCGAGGCCGGCAAAAAACTGGATGTCCTGGTCCACGACCACATCATAATCGGCAAGGGCAATCACGCCTCATTCAAAACCATGGGACTGCTTTAGGGTAAGGAAAAAAATGGGATTTTTGGCAAAACTTTGGCGCGGACAGGCAAGCTTAGGCTTCACCTTCTGGATTTTTGGCGTTTTTATGCTGTTTATTTTTAGGCTCTTTGAAATAGCCACCGCCAATATGTCCCCAGAGCTCGGCCAGATTGGTTTTTTGGTTAGCATGGCTTATTTTTTTGTTTATTCAATTATTCTTTGGCGGACCGCAGGCAATATTGATTACGACCTGATTTACGCCCGGTTGGTCCGAGGTTTTATTTTGCTGGGATGGAGCCGGTATCTCATCAGCGCAACCCTACTCAACGGGTTAACCTAGAAAAGGGTTTCAACCATGGGATTTTTAGGAAAACTGTGGCGCGGCGAGGTTAGCCTTTTTACCAGTTACTGGATTTTTGGCGGCCTGGTTTGGTTTATGTTCCAGATGTTCGAGCTAACCACACTGGTCCTAACCAATTCCATCACTTCTCTTGGGTTTTGGATTGGCCTTTTTTATTATGGGTTTATTTCCGTAGCGATCTGGCGTTCTTCGATAAAATACACCGGGCCCAGGTTCTATGCGATCTTTGCACAATTAACCGTTTTGGGAGGGTGGTTTCGCTATCTTTGGATCATTTTTGTGCCCGACTTGGGCTTCCCTTCCTAAGGGTTAGGATTTTTAAGCGCTTGTTCCCTTTCCTTTTTTTTGTTAGGACGGCGCCTTACCGGCAACGGATGAGGAGGATTTTTACATGATCCCGCGTTATTCCCGCCCAGAAATGGCAAAAATCTGGGACCCTGAAACAAAATTCCAAATCTGGTTTGAGATTGAAGCCCATGCGCTTGACGCCATGGCAGATCTGGGCATGGTGCCCAAGTCTGCCGCCAAAACGGTTTGGCAAAAGGGCAAGTTTGATATTGATCGCATCGATGAGATCGAGCGTGAAGTTAAACACGATGTCATCGCTTTTTTAACTTCCGTGTCCGAAAACGTTGGCCCTGAGGCAAGGTTCCTTCATCAAGGCATGACGTCTTCTGACGTTGGCGACACCGCTTTTGCTGTTCAATTGACCCGGGCCGCTGATATTCTACTTAGCGATCTGGATGGGCTTTTAGCTGCCTTGAAAACCCGGGCAATGGAGCATAAAAACACCATCTGTATTGGCCGCAGCCATGGCATTCATGCCGAACCAACCACCTTTGGCCTGAAACTTGCGACCTATTATGCCGAATTTAAGCGCGCCAAAAAGCGGCTAATCTCTGCCCGCGAAGAAATTGCCACCTGCGCAATCTCGGGAGCAATTGGCACCTTTGCTAACATTGATCCCGCCGTAGAAGCCCACGTCGCCGAAAAAATGGGGCTTATCCCTGAGCCTATTTCCACCCAGGTGATCCCAAGGGACCGCCACGCGATGTTTTTTGCCACCTTGGGGGTGATTGCCTCTTCGATGGAGCGCCTTGCGGTTGAGATCAGGCATTTGCAGCGCACCGAAGTTCTTGAGGCGGAAGAATTTTTCTCAAAGGGCCAAAAAGGTTCCAGTGCCATGCCCCACAAACGCAACCCTATTTTATCTGAAAATTTAACGGGGCAAGCGCGCATGGTTCGGGCTTTTACGATCCCTGCAATGGAAAACGTAGCGCTTTGGCACGAACGCGATATTTCGCACTCCTCGGTTGAGCGCAACATTGGCCCCGATGCCACGGTAACGCTGGATTTTGCCCTCTCGCGAATGACCGGGGTTGTTAAAAATCTGTTGGTTTATCCGGAAAATATGAGGAAAAACCTGGACAAATTGGGCGGTGTAGTTAATTCCCAGCGGGTTCTTCTGGCGCTAACCCAGGCCGGCGTTTCCAGAGAAGACGCCTATTCCATCGTCCAGAAAAACGCCATGCGGGTTTGGCAGGAAGGCGGCAATTTGCTGGATTATTTAAAGGAAGACAAACAGGTCACGGACTCCCTGCCCGGCGATGCCCTGGATGCAAATTTTGACGACGCCTATCACTTGAAACACGTCGATACTATTTTTAAACGTGTATTTGGGTAAATTTTTATGAACACTCCTGAAGAAAAACAAGAAGCCTGGAACCGGCATTGGAAGGCTGGGCATTTATCCTCGCTGTCCTCAGCCAATCAAACCACCGAAGCGCCGGAAGCGTTTGCCGCGTGGGAGGCCTTTTTTTCCTATTTTAATACCGGCGCTATAATCCTGGATATCGCCACCGGCAATGGTATTGTCCCAGCATTAGCCCAAGCCCACGCCAAGCAGCACGGTAAAAAGCTTGAAATTGTGGCTATTGATAAAGCCGACATTGATCCCGAAGAAACACTTAAAGACAACGCCGAAGCGGTAAAGGGCACTTTGTTCATTGGCGGGGTTGAGGCCGAAGACCTGCCCTTCGAGGATGGCTGGTTCGATGCCATCACCGGCCAGTATGCGCTTGAATATACTTTCACCGACCGCAGCATTCCGGAAATTGGTCGGGTTCTGAAAAAAGACGGCATTATCCGCTTTGTCTGCCATGCCAGGGACGGCGTAATCGT
>JAZFRG010000230.1:0-2484 GCA_036445535.1 Sphingomonadales bacterium | reverse complement strand
TCAGATAGTCTACCAGTTTTTTTCTGTAATCCGGGGTCGACTGGAGGTAATGAACAATCCCCCAGGCCTGGTACTTGAAAAAAATCATTTGGGTTTCAGCGTTTAAAATTCCTGAATGATTGTGATCGGTCGTAAACTGGTTGTTGGTAAAGCTTAAATTAGAAGCTTGCTCGGTCAGGGTCCAATTAACCTCATTGCCCATGGTCGTAAGCGCAGCAGAAAATTCCCGGGTTGAGCCTAAAATATAATCCATCGGGGTCAGGTGATGGCTAAAGGCAGACCCCAAAATTCTCACCGCCCGGAGGTGCGGCAGGGCCACAGTTGCGACCCCATCATTGAACTCAAAGGTCGATAAATACATTGCCAAACCCTGGACATACCAGATCGGATAATTGAAATGGGAATATGTTTTAAGGAAATACCTGGCGTATTCATAAAACAACATTTGGCGCCCGGCTTTACCCCGCTTCCCCTCGAAGGGGTCGGGATGGAAGCCAAAATTTATATAGGAAACAACCCCCCTGGGGTGATTGAATGAAAGCGAAATATTTTCGAGCCCGACCAGGGATTTAAAGGAAGCGGCATTTTTTAGCCCGAAAACCAGGAACCGCAAATCGGTCCCTGCGGCTTTTTTGGCGGCCATGTAATCGGCATTAACGTTGGTGACTTTAATCAGGTAATTCCTGAAAATCTCCAAATCCTCAACTAACCCCGCGGCATGTTCAGGGTCGGCATCGCTGTAAATCAAGAAATTTTCGGATTTCACCTCTACCCAGGTATCGGCCAGGGCGGGTGCGGAAAAACCCAGCAATAGAAAAATTATTGAAAATGAATATATTAACCTTGAATGCATTTTGGTCCCCTCTGGGATAAAAACCCTAAAATCCAAACAATTTCATTTCAAGAAAAAAGGTGGTTCTTGTCCAACACTTTTCCGTGTTAGAAATGCGGGGACTTTAAGGGCAAATTAATGAAAACCGAAACAATACCCCACGATAGCGCTTGGCTAAAGGAACGCCTTTTTCGCCATACCCATGAGCTTTTCCGGCTCGCCTGGCCGGTTATGCTGTCGCGCCTCGGGATCGTTATTCTTGCGATCGTCGATACTATTATGGTCGGCTTTTATTCGACCGATGAGCTGGCTTACCTCAACCTTGGGAACGGCACCTTCATCATGGTCATTCTGGTCATGGCGATCGGCTTTATGATTGGCACTTTGATCCATACTTCGCATGCATATGGTGCCAAGGATTACGCCGAGTGTGGGCGGGTGTTCAGGCGCTCCTTACCCTATTCGATTATGATCGGACTGGCCTGCACAATCCTTTTATTGCCCGGTGAGTTTTATTTCACTCTGGCCGGGCAAACCCCAGAACTTGCGCGCGAGGGCGGCAAGGTCATGACGATCTTGGCGTTTGGCTTTTTGGGCCATCTTTTATACGTTAACGGGATTTTCTTTCTTGAGGGCCTGGGCCGGCCAAAGGTCGCGGTTGTGGTTATGGCAGTTGGCAATATCCTGAATGTATTCCTGAATTACGCGCTGATATTTGGCAAGTTCGGGTTTCCCGAGCTGGCCGCGGTCGGTTCCGCCTGGGCGACCAGCATTTTAAGACTAATGATGGGTGGGTTTATGGTCTTTTACATTCTCACCTCACCCACCTTTAAGCGCTATCAGCTAAAGAATTATTCCAAAGAAAAATGGTCATCCTGGAAGGCCCAGCGCGAAAAAGGCTTCGCTGCCGGAGCCAGCCTCGGGGTTGAGGTTATTGCCTTTGCCGCGCTGACGGTTTTTGCCGGCTGGATCGGGACAATGGCGCTGGCTTCCTATGGGGTCCTTTTCAGCATCATGACGGTACCCTTTATGATTACCGCCGGGCTCGGCGCGGCAACCTCGGTCCGGGTAGGTATGGCCAGAGGTCGGGGGGATGCCAAAGATATGGCGCTTGCTGGTATCACTGGTTTTGGTCTTGGCGGCGTTATCCTTCTGGTTTTTGCGATTTTGATCTGGGCCTTCGATAATGAAATAATGCTCGCCTACACTGCTGACCCGGCGTTGATTTTGTTTTCTATCCCATTGGTGGGCTATGCCGGTTTTGTGATTTTTTGGGACGGCCTTCAGATGGTTTTTGGCAATGCGCTTCGAGGCTTGGGCGAAACCTGGATCCCGACCGGCATCCAGACCCTTGTTTACGTTGTGATTATGACCCCCCTTAGCTATTATCTGGCAATCCCCTTGGGGCGCGGGGTTCTGGGTTTGCTGGAAGCGGTATTTTATGCCAGCGTGGTTTCGGTAATTTTGCAAGGGTTTCATTTTTATCAAAAAACCCGAAACGCTTACCCACTCATTGACAGGACCAGTAAATGAAATACCAGCTGACCACCAAGAACATTAAAATGGCCCTTGATGAGGTTGCTAAAACCGACCAGGACATCAAAAAAGCTTTGAAGGCGGTTGGCTACCCGATTGAGCGGCGCTCGGGCGGG
>JAZFRG010000229.1:0-4330 GCA_036445535.1 Sphingomonadales bacterium | reverse complement strand
ATGTTTTTATTAATGTTGGCATGGTTATGGGCCTGTTGCCAGTGGTTGGCGTACCCCTGCCGCTGGTGTCTTATGGTGGTTCTGCGATGCTAACCGTAATGGTGGCGTACGGGCTGATTTTTTCGGTGGCGATCCACCGCAATGTCAATCTGTCCCGCTCCGACGCCTTCGGCTAACCTTCTTCCATCGAGAATAAATCAGTGTTGCCACCGATGGCCGCAGTGTTGATGGTCAGGGTTTTTTCAGAGGCAAAGCGCGGCATATAATTGGGCCCCCCGGCCTTTGGCCCGGTGCCGGAAAGCCCATGGCCACCAAAGGGTTGGACCCCAACCACCGCCCCGATCATATTGCGGTTCACATAGGTGTTGCCAATCCGGACCTTTTCAAAAAGCTCAAGCCAGCGCCCTTCAATTCTGGAATGAACGCCAAAGGTCAGCCCATATTCGGTATCAGAAATTTGCTTTAAGACGTTCTCAATATTTTTTGGAGAAAACCGGATGACATGCAAGATCGGCCCAAAAACCTCGTCTTCCAGAATGGATAGATCAGGGATTTCAAAAATATGGGGTGGGAAGAATTCGCCGTCCTTCAAATCATTAGGACCACTTCCCTTGGCAATAAGTTTGCCTTCTTTCATCATCTTCGCGGCGTGGGCCTCCATTTCCGCTCGGGCGGCACCATCGATCATCGGCCCTGAATCGGTAGCAAGATTTGCCGGGTTGCCGAGCGTTCGCTCGGCCAGGGCGCCTTTGAGCATTTCAATTACCTTGTCGGCGATGCTGTCTTGAACAAACAAAACCCGGAGCGCGGAACAACGTTGTCCGGCGCTGGAAAAAGCCGAGATCATAACGTCATCGGTGACCTGCTCGGGTAGCGCTGAACTATCAACGATCATGGCATTTTGACCCCCGGTTTCGGCGATTAACGGCACCACGGGTCCGTCCTTGTCGGCGAGCGTTTTGTGGATCACTTTGGCGGTCCAGGTGCTGCCTGTCAGGGCCACCCCGGAAGTTCTTTTATCAGCAACCAAAACCTTGCCCACGGTAGACCCCCCGGCAACGATTAAATGCAGCACTTCTTTTGGCAGGCCTGCTTCAAATAAAATTTTGGCTGCCATCGAGGCAATCAATGGGGTTTGGCCTGCGGGTTTGGCCAGCACCGCATTCCCTGCGGCTAACGCGGCAACGATTTGTCCCAAGAAAATTGCCAAAGGGAAATTCCAAGGGGCAATGCAAAGGAAAACCCCGCGGCCATGCAGGCTGATGGAATTTTGCTCGCCGGTTGGCCCGCGTAAAATTTCTGGTGCGCCAAAACGTTTTTTTGCCTGGAGGGCATAATAGCGGCAGTAATCCGCCGCTTCACGCATCTCGGCAATTCCATCGGGCAGGTTTTTCCCGGCTTCCCGGGTCATTAATTCAATAAAGGCCAGGCGATTTTCTTCGATTAAATCTGCCGCGCGTTCAAAAATTTTCGCGCGTTTTTCACCTCCCAGGCCATCCCAAGCCGGTTGCGCAGCTTCAGCAATTTCCATGGCCCTTAGCATATCATCTTCGCTGGCCGATGTGGTTTTGCCAATGACATCATTTGGATTTTGCGGGGAAGTTACATCGAGGGCCGTGCCTTTCACAGGCTTGCCGGCAATAAGCGATGAGCCGTCATAAAGGGTTCCCGATTTTTCGGCCAAGCCTTCGAGAAATGGTCCGGTGGTCAGGGAGGATGTTAAATCAACCCCGGCGGAATTTTTACGGTCGCCATAAATATCTCTCGGCAAAGGAATCGCGCCATGGCGGATGGCCTTGAAAGAGCTAACCGTTGAGGCCGGGTCTTTGACAATTTCCGAGACCTTAACATCGCTATCCATAAAGCGGTTTACAAAGGAGGAATTTGCACCGTTTTCAAGAAGTCGCCGGACCAGATAGGGCAGCAGGTCTTCGTGGGCACCCACCGGCGCATAGGTTCTGACCCTAAGGCCTTTGCCTAAGGTTTTACCTACCGCTTTATAAAGCAAATCACCCATGCCGTGGAGGCGCTGAAATTCAAACTCAATGCCTTTCCCCATTTCTGCAACAGCGGCAATGCTGTGGGCATTATGGGTCGCAAACTGTGGGTAAAAGGCGCTGGGCGCACCCAGCATTTTTTGTGCGGTATAAATATAACAAAGATCGGTTGAGGCTTTTCGGGTCCAGACCGGGTAGTCGGGATAGCCTAATTCCTGGGCATGTTTAACCTCGGTGTCCCAATAAGCACCTTTGACCAGACGCACCGGGAAGCGCCGCTCGGTTTCCTTTGAAAGCTCGATTAACCAGTCAATGACAAAGGGCGCGCGCTTGGAATAGGCTTGAACTGCTAACCCCAAGCCCTGCCAGGGTGCTAAATCCTTATCCCGGGCCAGCGCCTCAAAAAGTTCTAGCGAAATTTCCAGGCGATCGGCTTCCTCTGCATCGATGGTTAGGCCGATGTCGTAGGTCTTGGCCTTAAGCGCTAGTTCTTTAATTCTGGGCAACAGCTCGGCCCTGACCCGGCTGCGGTTTTGAAATTCATAACGCGGGTGCAAGGCGGAAAGCTTGATCGAAATGCTGGAGCGTTCCTGATGGGTTTTTCCTTCCTCACCAGCTTTCTCCCCAGCCGAGATTATTGATGCCATATAAAGGTCTTGATAGCGTTTTGCGGCCTCAGCGGTTCGGGCACCTTCGCCCAGCATATCAAAGGAAAAAACCCGGTCAGCCTTATCCAACTTGGAGCGCCGCTTTAGGGCCTCCTCCATAGTGCGGCCAAAAACAAATTGGCGACCCATAATCTTCATCGCTTGGTTAACCGCTGCTCTAATCACCGGTTCGCCCATACGGCTGACAGTTTTGCCCAGCCATTCGACCGGGTTTTTGACAAGTTCTCTATCCAGGCCGACAACGTTTCCAGTCAACATCAAACCCCAAACCGAGGCGTTTACCAGAAAGTCTTCAGATTTTCCCGCATGTTCCTTCCAGTTGCCCTTTTTCATTTTTTCGGAAATTAATAAATCTTGGGTGTCGGCATCGGGGATGCGCAGCAACGCCTCAGCAAGACACATCAGCGCCACCCCCTCCTGGTTTGAAAGGCCAAATTCGTGCATAAAAACGTCCAGGGTGCCGCGTTCTTCCTTCATGGCCCGCGAGGTTTTGACAATTTCTCCGGCAACGCCAACGACCTTGGTCTGGGCGCTGGCGTTCAAGGGGTAGCCCTTTAGCAGTTCGCCAACGCCGTCTTCTTCATTCAGGAATTTTGCCTCAAGCAATTTCTGCCAGGTTTTTGACAAGTTTTTTAATTTTGATTTCGCCATGCCTCTCCTCACACAGTTGTGCGACAACCGGGCCACATGTATGGTTGTTTTTTAGCTTGGAGTAAATAATATTTTTTCTCTAATTGGCCAAAAAAATGGGAGAGACACATGGACAGGATTTTCAGCTTTGTTAATGAGGAACGGGCACTTCTTTTTGCCAGGTTTTCGCTAGCCTTGATGCTGATCTGGTTCGGCGCGATGAACTTCACCGCGGTAGGTGAGGGAACGGTCGCCGGCTGGTTTTCCAGGACCATGTTGATCTCTGGCATGGCAGACATGAAGGTTCCCTGGGCTGGAATTATTGGCGGTTTTCAATTGGTGGCCGGGTTAGGGTTGGCCTTTGGGCGCGGTAAAATAGCCTGGATTAGCGCCATGATGGCGATGGCATTTTCAGCCCTGGCTTTGCTTTTGATGTTTTTTGCAAATGTCTGGATTGAGGGAGAAGGCGGTTTCCCTGTAATTGGTGCCGGCCAGGGGATTATAAAATACCTTTCAATCCTGGGGGTCGGAATGTTTTTGGCCGCGCACTTTCATCCTGATAACAAAAGCGCCCACTGCAACAAAATGCGGGGGGTTTCGTTTCTAATTACTCTTTTCGGGATTATCCTGGTTCTGGGCTGGATTGGGGCAATGAAATTTACCGCCATTGAGGCGGATGGAATTGAACCACTTCTAAGAACCAGCCCTTTCTTTTCCTGGCTCTTGGTGGTTTTTGACAGACAGAGCGCCTCCATTTTAATTGGCATTTTTGAGATTTTCACTGCGGGGTTGCTGTTGGGTTGGTTTTTTAATCGCAAGGTTTTCCTGGCCGGGGCGGCGCTTTGTGTGGTGACCTTCCTGGGAACCCTAAGCTTTATGATTACCTTTTTGCCAACCTGGTCGGCAGACCTTGGTGGTTTTCCGGCATTAGGGGGCACTGGTCATTTCCTTTTGAAAGATATGGTGATGCTAGCCGGAATTTTATTGTTGGTGGCCAGGCGGAAAGCTTAAAGATCTTTCGGAAAAACCAGGCGC
>JAZFRG010000228.1:0-2522 GCA_036445535.1 Sphingomonadales bacterium | reverse complement strand
TATTTTTTTTACCCAAGGAAGTATTTTATGAAAAAGTACCTGACCGTTATAGTTTTTCTTTTCTTTTCCTGGAATAACTTCGCCTTGGCAGGTGATTTAGACGGTGAGCTGAAAGAGTATAATGAAGAGCAATTTGAAGAAAACTTCTCTACAATTTTTCCTAAGGAGTCACATTTAAAAATAATTTTCTCAGATTTTCCCAATGAACTTAAAAAAATAAAAGAGACACTTGAAAAAATTTTTGAACAAGATTCTAGGGAAAATTTATTAAAAACGGCAATACTTTTAAAAAAGAAATTAGAAGCCAAATATTTTGGACATTATATTCGCCATGCTTCCGACAAGGCAATCTTTGGTTTTATTTCTGCTAAGTCCGAAATTTTGGAAATTTTAGGCGCGAACCATATGGACGAGTGTTTTGCCTGGATTAAAGAAAGGGCAAACTATCAGTCTTTTCCAGAGACAGTTAGGTTGTTAGATGAAAAATATAGAACTACTTTCGAGAATATCTTCTATTCCTCTTTCAAAAATCGCGATAAGAATTTTCAAACTATTCCCAAAAAAGAAGCACAATTTCTTACTTTAGAAATTTTTCAAGATATCTATGACGAGTTTGGTGAAACCACATTTAATATTCACATAACTAATGTTCCCTCCACCGACAATTCGACACTGTCAGAAGAAATTGAAATTTGTATTGATACAGGGATGTTTTTTTGGATTTTAAAAAATATGCCACAAGAAGAGGCAATAGTCTTTCTAAGATCCTACCTTGGAAAAAATCTTCATGGTAAAGAGATGGATAGCAAATAAAAGGAACCAAATGAAAAAAATCGGGATACTGATATTTGACGAAGTTGAGGTTTTGGATTTCGCCGGGCCGTTTGAGGTTTTTAATGTCGCTGGGCGGCGGGACAACTTAAATCCCTTTGAGGTTTTCACGATCTCTGAAAAACCCGAACCGGTCATGGCCCGGGGCAAGCTGGCGGTCACAGCGCATTACACCATTAAAAACCATCCTAAATTGGACATCCTTTTAATCCCCGGTGGTTATGGCAGCCGCGCGCAGTTATTAAATCAAACAATTCTCGATTGGATTGAGGGAGAGGCTGCCAAGGTTGAAAACTTACTGTCGGCCTGTACCGGGGCGCTACTCCTTGGCAAATTGGGGCTTTTGGACGGGCTCGATTGCACTACCCACTTTATGGCGCTTGATCTTTTGGAGGAAATTGCCCCCAAGGCCAAGGTCCACCGCGACGGCCGCTTTTATGACAATGGAAAAATCATCACTTCTGCAGGGGTATCGGCCGGCATCGACATGGCCTTTTACATGGTCGCCAAACTGGAAAGCCAGGAAATCGCCGAAGAGACCGCCAAATATATCGAATATCCCTGGCCCCGGGAATAAAAGACTTGAAGCGACCTGCTCAGCCCGCTAAGGAAAACCCAAACCAAAGAGGGTCATATGCCATCCATTTTAGAAATTAAAGCCCGTGAAATTTTAGACAGCCGGGGCAACCCCACCATTGAGGTGGATGTGCTTTTAGACGATGGCGCTTTTGGTCGTGCCGCGGTCCCGTCCGGAGCTTCAACAGGAGCTTACGAGGCGGTTGAGCTAAGAGACGGTGATAAGACCCGCTATCTGGGCAAAGGGGTTTTAAAGGCGGTGAATTTTGCTGAGGGTGAAATTCTTGAAGCTCTTTTGGGCATAGATGTCACGAAACAGGAAAAAGTTGACCAGGCATTAATTGACCTTGATGGAACCCCAAACAAAGCCCGACTGGGTGCCAACGCCATTCTTGGTGTCAGCCTGGCCACGGCAAAGGCAGCTGCTAATAGCGCCGGCCTGCCATTTTATCGGTCCATTGGCGGCGTCGATGGGCATATTCTGCCAACCCCGATGATGAATATTCTAAACGGCGGGGCGCATGCCGATAACCCGATTGATATCCAGGAATTTATGATTGCCCCGGTTGGTGCAAAAACGCTGAATGATGCGGTCAGGATAGGGGCTGAGATTTTTCACACCCTTAAAAAAGAGCTCTCAAGCCAAGGCCTTTCCACCACGGTTGGGGATGAAGGTGGTTTTGCGCCGATGATTGGCAGCGCCGATAAAGCGCTTGGATTTATCATGAAAGCGATTGAGGCCGCTGGTTTTAAACCCGGCGATGATGTCGTTTTGGCGCTCGACCCTGCCGCCACAGAATTTTACAAAAACGGCAAATATGAACTCTCGGGGGAGGGCAAGTCTTTAAGCCCCGATCAAATGATAGCTTATTATGCCGATCTGTGTGCCCGCTACCCGATCTATTCCATCGAGGATGGCCTGGCCGAAGACGACTGGGAGGGCTGGAAGGCGATGACCGAGGAGATGGGTTCCAAAATCCAGCTGGTCGGCGATGATCTGTTTGTCACTAATCCTGAGCGTTTCCAGCGGGGCATTGACGAGGGGATTGCAAATGCCATCCTGATTAAGCTGAACCAGATCGGGACCCTGACTGAAACCCTAAAAACAATCCAGA
>JAZFRG010000227.1:0-2053 GCA_036445535.1 Sphingomonadales bacterium | reverse complement strand
GAGGTATTGGAAAATGGTTGCAATGTTTTTTTCATGGCGGGCAAGGTGAGCGAGGTTATCAATTGCCTTGAACGCCTGAGTGCCCTGAAGCCGAAAGAAAAGCACTATTACCGTGAATTGAACCGGTTTTATGAACAAAACCGGCAGTATGAGGAAGCGCATAACACTTTCAAGAAAATTTGGGACGAAAAAACCGACACGCTTTGGGACGGAAGTCCCGCTACTGCTTTCGATTATGCCACGGCGGGCGAATACGCCTACTTTGCCCAGGATGCCGAAAGGGCAATCGCAAACCTGGAAAAATCTCTTGCGCTGGAGCCCAATAATCCCAACAGGTGGTCTTTTCTTGGCCGGTGCCACTCGTCGATAGGCGATAAGAAAGCGGCAAAAGAAGCCTTCGAAAAAGCACTGGCGGTCAACCCCCGGTTCATTCCCGCCTATTATTACCTTTCCAGGATCAGTGGCTTTGAGGAAGGCGACCCGGCGTTTGCCACCCTTGAAGGGCTTAAAGGGAATGAAAGCCTCAATATTGGCGACAAAAGCAACCTCGGTTTTGCCTTGGGGCGAATGTATCATGGCATTGGGGAATACAATAAAGCCTTTGAAAATTTTAGCAACGGCAATGCCTGCTCACGCGAACATTCTACCGCCCTTGGCTATACCTTTAAAGGCCCCGGGAACCGCGCCGGGCTCAAGCAATCCCTTCAGCTGATGGCCGTGTTATATTCACCTGAAAACCGGAAAAGGCTTAAATACAAAGGGTCATCGAGCAATAAACCGGTTTTTATTGTTGGTATGCAGCGTTCGGGCACAACGCTTCTCGAACAAATCATGGCCACCCATTCCGAAATTTCCTCCGCCGGCGAGTTGACTTACCGGGCCATCAATCACCGGGAACTGATGATCTAAACCGCCACACTGCAAGGAAGGACCCGCGAAGGTGCGCTTTTGAAAGCGATTGACGAAGATGCCGGAAATTTTTCCGCCACGTTCCTGAAGGCGCTTGAGGAAAAAGGTTCGGACACGCCGATGATCATCGATAAATTGCCCCAAAACTTTATGCAACTTGGACTTATCAACGTGCTGTTTCCGAACGCCAAGGTTATCCATATGAAGCGCGACCCGCTGGATATTGGCCTGTCGATTTTCTGTAGTCAGTTCTCCGCTGACCTGACCTTCGCCCAAAATCTGGCCGATATCGGCTTTTATATTTGCCAATACCGCAAGCTGATGGCGGAATGGAAAAATACACTCGACCTGCCCATCCATGAAGTGGATTACGAAGCGCTGGTAGAAAACCCTGAAAGGGTGGCTCGGGGTGTGATTGAATTTTGCGGCCAGGAATGGCAACCAGAATGTCTGGAATTTTATAAAAACCCCGGCAAGGTTTTTACTTCCAGCGTTATGCAGGTCAGAGAGCCGATCAACAGATCCGCGGTCGGCAAATGGAAAGCATACGAAAAACACCTTGGCCCCCTGAAAAAAGCCCTCGAGGGGTAGGTCTAAACCGCCTGGCAAAATTGGTCTTATCTCTTTAAGGGAATTTATGGCTTGAGGCCGTGGCAAACACCCTTTATGCAGAGCATTGAAAAAAATTACCGACCTTAAATCCTGGGAGTAACCGAGTGACCACCAAAGACCCGTTAGAGGAAATGATAAAAAGTGCTGAAGTCCTGCAGGAGCGGGGTGAAACGGCAGGGGCCCTTGGCCTTCTTGAAAATGTTTTGGACCAAAATCCGGGCCATCCCGGGGCACTCCATTCCAAGGGGACGATCCTTGCGGTAAAAGGCGATTTCCAGGAAGCTGAACTGCTTATCAGGAAGGCGCTTGCCGCCAGCCCCGATGACAGCCTTGTCGGACACTCGCTGGCGACCATTTTCCGCATGACCGGGCGCAACAAGGAAGCGCTTGAGATCCTTAAACCCGCCCATAAAAACAGCCCGGGAAATGTCCAGATACTTTTAAGCCTGGGTGAGGTGTACAACGCGCTCGACGACTTTGCCAATGCCGTCCTGGCGCTGGAGCAGGCCGACAAGCTGGCGCCCAAAAGCCC
>JAZFRG010000226.1:0-2096 GCA_036445535.1 Sphingomonadales bacterium | reverse complement strand
CTGCAGGGGCGGGGATCGATGTCAAATTAACCCCGGCAATCCGAAGCGCTTCATCGGCCTGTTTTTGCCATTTTGATTTTTCAAAAAACTGATCATACCCGTGCCGTCCCCCGGCACCAGAAACGCCAGATTCCATACGGCCATTTTTTTCCAGAACGACACTTATATTTAACCGAACCAGGGGGCGAATATCGCCAGCCGTCTCGCCGCCTGATCGCATAATTTGGATAACATTCCAGTTGCCCACCAGCGAAACATCAACCTTTCGAACCCGGGCATCCTTGGCCCTGATATAGGTTTCAATTTCCTGGATCAGGGCTACTTTTTTCTCAAAACCAAATCCTTCCAGGGGGTTATCCGGGGCATAAAATTGCTGATTGGTTTTTCGCGGCGCTCCGGCCAGGGTGCCACCCTTTCCGGTTTTTATAGAAGCTACTGTTTTGCCCGCCCGTTTAATCGCTTGCAGCGATAAATCATTAGAGTGCGCATAGCCGGTTACCTCTCCCAAAACACCCCTTAGACCAAACCCTTGCGTGGTATCAAAGGCGGCGGTTTTCAAGGTTCCGTTTTCCAACACCAGGGCTTCTGAAAGACCATATTGGAAAAAAAGTTCGCCATCATCCAGCCCTAATAGGGTGTCGTTCAAAAGGGTTTCCAAAGCCTTTTTATCAAGCCCGGCGTGGTCGTTGAAAAAAGTTTCCGGATTGGTCAAATTGATAGTCATTTTTTTTCCATTTTTGAGATTGATAATGACTCTCTAGGCCTTTTTTCAGCAAAAAAACAGACCCTTATGCTCCCCCCTTTAAACAAACCTGAAAATCTCTTGAGAAATTGTTTGGAAGGGCTTGTGGCAAAGACCAAATCTGATATAAACAGCAGCCATAGGGAGGCCGGGCTTCAGCCCAAAATAACCTTACCGGAAAAAACAGCAAAACACACCCTCCGGGGTGCGGGTTATTAAAGAGGTAAAAGTGTTCAAAAAAATCTTGCGAATTGCATCAACCGCATTCCTTGGGGTTGTTGTTTCATTGGGGTCGGTTTTTGCCCAGGATGGCCGTTTAGGCGTCCCCGCAGACAAAAAGATAAATTTTCAGGACCCTGCGACCGATATCATGGAAAACATTATAAATCTCCATGAAACGATTTTTTGGATTATTACAGCTATCGTAATTCTGGTCTTGGGTCTGATGGTCTGGATTGTTGTGCGCTATAACCGCAAGACCAATCCAAAGCCCTCAAAAACCACCCATCACACCGGGCTGGAAATTATCTGGACCATCATACCGGTGATAATTTTGACTTTCATTGGATATGAAAGCCTCAAACTTTTATACAAACAGGATGTCATCCCCGAAGCCGATATGGTTATCTCCGCCACCGGCAGCCAATGGTACTGGACTTATGATTACCCCGAAGAAGGTCTTTCATTTGATGCCAACATGGTGCCCTCTGCCTATACTTTGGGGGAGGCTACCGGGGATGAAAAAGAAGATTGGGATAACCGTCTTGAGGAACTTAGAATTTTACTGGGCCGGACCGAGCCTATTGTAACCCGCCGTCTTTTGGATACTGACACCCGGGTGGTGGTTCCTGTGGACACCACGGTTAAGGTTTTGGTCACCGCCAGCGATGTTCTTCACGCCTGGACCATCCCGGCGTTTGGTTTCAAAATTGATGCCGTCCCGGGGCGTACCAATGAGACCTGGTTTCATGCCAGAGAAATTGGCACCTTTTACGGTCAATGCTCTGAATTGTGTGGGATAAAACACGCCTTTATGCCCATTGTTGTCGAGGTGGTTTCCAGAGAAGATTATGAATCCTGGGTGGTTCGGGCCAAATATTTCCAGGACACAGGGAACTTTCCAACAGCCCCTGAGGTTGCTGACAATGCAAATGACCCATTGGGTGGACAATAAGAGAATTTTAAAAAGGGAATTTAAAGATGTCTGATCACGCTCACACTCCAACAGGTTGGCGCCGCTGGTTGTACTCCACCAACCACAAGGACATTGGCACCATGTACCTGTGGTTTGCCGGTTTTGCCGGGATTGTCGGTTTTATTTTTTCGGTTTTGATGCGGATTGAATTAGCCGAGC
>JAZFRG010000225.1:0-4544 GCA_036445535.1 Sphingomonadales bacterium | reverse complement strand
GAAGAGCAAAGAGAAAAAGAAAAAGTCTTAAGTTGGACTTGGTGGTATTTCCTCAAATTAGCTAAATCTCTAATTGTATGGTATCTTCCCTCTTTATTGTTCAGGAGGTAAAATCATGAAAAAACTTATTGCGATAATTTCGGGCGTATCTCTGGCGGCTTTAGTTGGTGGGGTTTCTTTAGCTGATGAAAAAGAAGAAGTTAAAAAGTCCGAAGATGACATAGAAGCCACCACGGACTTAAATAGTTCTCGAAGTAATACTTCCTCGAAAAAAGACCCTGGTGAAGGTGACGAGGAAACGCCTAAACCAACGAAAAACTGGAATAGTGCCAAAAGCAATACTTCGAAAGTTGCACCAGACAGGGATGACGACGATATTGATACACCTTCCCCAACGAAGAACTGGAACCCTGCCAAATCGGCAAAAGTTGCACCAGACGGGGATAACGGCGAAGGCGATGATGTTCCCAAGGGGTCTGGTGATCCTTTGAAGGGTTTGAACATCTGCGCCCACGGGGGGTGCAATTCAGTTGGTGAAACCCCCGATGACGACGAAGGGGATGAGGCCCAACGAATGAAGGGACAATTTTCTAGGGACAGCATTAGGAAGGAAAAGAAGGCTACGGATGACGATGATTCTCGGGAAGAGAAAAAAGACGATGATGGTGAGGGTTAAGAATTAAACCAACTTTCCCAAGCCTTCACTTCGGGCGAGAGTTTAGGTTCAACTACCTTAGATTTAATTCCGACAATGAAACCACTTGTTGAAGGGCAAAGGAAGGATATACGCCGTTGTCTGGTTTTATCTAATTTTTTGGGGGGTATTTCAGAAATTATTATCGGCTCGGCCGCATGCGTTGGCGGCGTAACCCCGGCCACCGCAATCGCTTCTGCCAAGGGCTGGCCAAGTTGGGTGACGCCGGGGATTATTGTTGGTACTATTGGAAATTCCTTTGGTACTTTTATTGGCGTTTGGGTGTGGACTTTGTTTTCTTAGAAAATTAACAAAATTATTTTTGGGGGGGCTATGAAAAACGAAAACCCAGTGACCAAAACCGACCCAACCAAAGCCCTTTTGGATATTGTTTTCTTTTTTGCCTTGGCCGCGGGCATTTATTTTTTGGAAAAATGGTCCAGATCGGTCGGCTTTAATCCACTGCCTGAGGGCATGGATGGGGCCGTAACCCTGCTGGTTAGTTTAGCCTTTGTTTTAAAGCTTAACCAAATTCGCGGGTTCACCCTTAGGGATTTGGGCCTTTTCGCTCTCAAAAAATGGTGGATGATCCCGGCCTTTGGTTTACTGGTTCTGGTTGTTCAAATCATTGCCCGGCTTTTTATTACCCCGGCCCTTGCCAAGGCGCTTGGGGGCCAGGCGCTGGATCTTTCAATTTATGATTATCTTTACCAAAACCTTGGCATGACGGTCCTGACCATGGTTGGCGCCATGTTCACCGGGGGGTTTATTGAAGAGGTTCTTTACCGCGGCTTCATGATCCACCGCTTAACCGCGGTTTTTGGTGGCGGTCGCCTTGCACTTTATGCCGCCGCCATGTTGAACGCCCTGCCCTTTGGCCTGATCCATTATGAGTGGGGTTTTGGCGGCATCATTTTAACCACGGTTATGGGCGCCGTTATGGGGCTGATGTATCTGGTCACCAAGCGCAACCTTTGGCCCTTGATTATGGCCCATGCGATTTTGGACGCGATTTTGATCAGTACCCTTTATTTCAACAAGGGCAGCGAGGTACCCTTTTAATTTTTTACCACTTTCCAACCGGGATTAATAATCGATGATACGTTTTATTTTATCACCTTCAAATACGATCACCAAAAAATCTGGCCGTGAGATAGTTTGCCAGTCATCTTCTTCGGAGCGGCGCATGTCTGCTTTTCCATTCATTTTCAGGAAAACAACATTTTTACCTATAATCATTTTATCGATGGTATTTTCTGAATTTCTGACCCGGCCCGATCCGCTAGGTTCACCGCTCAGAAAATCCTCCCCTTGGAAAACCATATCAAATTCAGGAATTTCATAGGAGATATCCTCAGTAAAAAAGGTATTGTAGTACTTGTAATCATCAATGTCGGTATCGAGCTGGTTGATTGCGGCCCAGGCATTAAGGTAATCCCCCACGATTGCCCCCAGATCAGGTGCTTTGGCCTCTTCTTCTGCAAATGCCTGGGGGCCAATAATTAGAAAGCCAAATAAAGCGGCAATTTTTGTAAAATTTTTTTTCATAATAATCCTCGCTGTTTTTTAAAACTGGTTCAGCCTTGGTAAAAGAATGGGGAAATTTCAAATGACTTTTTTATGATTTCTGCATCGCTCCCTATAATCAGGCCCTATTTGTATTCAAGCCTTGCGCTTTAAATTCCGCCCTCTTACCCTGTTTTTTTTAGGGAGGCTTTTAATGAACAAGAAACTATTTCCAATTATTTTAGGAGGTGCACTTGCCGTTGCTGCCTACCTTTATTTTTCAGGTGAAGCAAAATTTGGACCGGATGAATTTAGCCAGGAAGCCGGTGAAGAGGAAGAAGCCCGGCTCAACGCCTTTTTCGATGAGGTGTTCGAGCGCGAAGTCTCCCAAAGCCCAATCCGGCAAGCCTTCCTCGGTCGTGAAAGCGATCAAAAGGACGAGTGGGATGATTTCTCCGATGCCGCGGTTCTGGAAGATTTGGAAGAAACCAAGGCGGATTTGGTGCGGCTGGGGGCAGACTTTGACTATCAAGCCCTGAGTGACAATGGCAAGCTCAGCTATGACCTCTTTAAGGCCAACCTGGAACGCCGGGTCAGAAACACCGCCTTTAATAATAGTTTCTACGTCGTCGATCAGTTCAATGGCCAGGTCTCTTTTATCCTGTCGATGATGCAAAACGTCCACAGCATTGAGAATGTCCAGGACGCCGAGGATTACATTTCCCGCGTTAATGGCATTGAGATCATAATGAAGGAATACGCCCTGCAACTGGCCGACCGGGCGGCCAACGGTGTCATTGCCCCGGCGTTTTCCTTTTCCGATGTCCTAACCGATGTCGCGGCCATGGGGTCAGGCTTTCCGATCACCGAAGAGGAACGTGAAAATGCCCTCTTTAGCGATTTTAAGGCCAAGGTTGAGGCGTTGGAGATTTCAGAGGAAGCTTAAGGCGGATCTGGTCAAACGGTTGTCTGCGGCGCTTGCAGGCCCTTACCAGGAGGGTTTTAATGCCTTACTCGCCGAACTGCGGCGCATTCAACCCCTGGCCGATGGCAACAAAGGGGTCTGGTCGCTGCCCAACGGCGCGGCGTTTTACCAAAACCGCATTAAAAACCACACCACCCTCGATTTAACCGCCGATGAAATCCACCGGATCGGCCTTGATGACGTCGCCCGCATCCACATCGAGATGCGCGCCATTCAGGAAGTTGTTGGTGTTGAGGGCAGCCTGCAGGACTTTTTCGCCTTTATCCGCACCGACCCCAATAACTTTTATGAGGATTCCGATGAAGGCCGCGCGCAATTTCTGGCCGACGCCCAAAAACAGATTGATGACATTTATGAAGTGGTTGGGGACTATTTTAATACGATTCCGAAGGCCGACCTTGAAGTGCGCCGGGTCGAACCCTGGCGGGAGAATTCCACCAGCATTGCCTTTTATAATAGCCCCTCGGAAGACCTAACCCGTCCAGGCATCTATTATGCCAATTTGAAAGACATGAAATCGGTACAAAAGTACGTCTTTGGCGCCATTACCTACCATGAAAGTGCCCCCGGTCATCACTTCCAGCTTGCCCTTTCACGTGAGCAGGAAGACCTGCCCAGCTTCAGGCGTTACGGCGGCAACAATGCCTTTGTTGAAGGCTGGGCGCTTTATGCGGAGTTTTTGGCCAAGGAAATGGGCTTTTACACCGAACCTCTTTATGACTTTGGCCGCTTGCAGGATGAAATCTGGCGCTCGGTCAGACTTGTCGTCGACACCGGGATTCATTCCAAAAAGTGGACCCGCCAGCAGTCGATTGACTATTTCATGGAAAATACACCGATATCCGAAGGCGATATCATCACCGAAGTTGAACGCTATTTTGTAAACCCCGGCCAGGCCCTGGGCTACAAAATGGGAATGCTTAAAATCCTGGAACTCAGACGGAAAGCCGAGGCCGAACTCGGCGACAAATTCGACATCCGCGCGTTCCACGATGTGGTCATCGGCCAGGGTGCCATGACGCTGCCGATCCTGGAGCGCGAGGTGAACAAATATATTGCCAGGAATTCAACGGATGCCGGCTAATTTCTAATCGTCACCGGGTTCCCAGTCTTCCAGGCCGTGAATTACGCGAACAGCGTCGACCACCCCCTCTAGAAATGTCCTTTCGGGAACAAATTTCAGGTTGTTCCAGCTGGCAAGACCAAGCTCAATTGTAAATTCTTCCAAATCATGAGGCCTTGTGGTTTTTACGACCCAAAGGAAAGTGTGCTCCAGTCCCGAATGGTATTGGTCAACAATTTCAGTGACACCGTACTTTTCCATCAACGGCCCGAGGTCAGTCATGCTCGCGGCAATCA
>JAZFRG010000224.1:0-6221 GCA_036445535.1 Sphingomonadales bacterium | reverse complement strand
CTAAAAACCGTTATGGAAGCCCTGCCAGTGGCAATTTTCCGGGTTGAGCGGAGCTCAGACGGGGACAGTGAGGGCCCGGCTTGCCATGAGCTCGATTACAACACCGAGATTTTGCATTACACCGAGGCGCTTTTGGATTTGGCAAAAAATGCAGATGTTGATGGCTCAAAAATTTATCTTTATGGCTCCAGCCTTGGCTCAACGGTTGCTCCCCTTGTGGGCCAAAAATTAAAACAGGAGGGCCTTCAGGTCGCAGGATTGATGGTTCAGGGTGGTGGCGCTGTTACCTATATTGAACGGATGATCAATTTTGACCGCCAATACCTTGAACGCCGTGATGGCCGGGAATTTGAAAATATCCAGGAAGAAATGTCGGACCGAATCTTGTTTCAGAGCGAATACCTGATCAAGGGCCGCCACCCGGATGAGATTGCAAAGGACAGCCCGGCCATGAAACGGGTTCGGGATAATACCCTTGGTTTAAATCCCACTAACCATTATGGCCGCCCCTTTGCCTGGCACCAGCAGGCAGCCAAGCAGGATTTCCTTGAGGCCTGGCTTGAAGTCTCTGCCCCCAGCCTGATCGCTTTTGCCGAGTTTGATCAGTTTGAGGGCCGCCACGGCCATAAAATGATTGCCCAGGTTTTAAACAGAGTTACCCCTGGGTTGGCTAAATATGTCGAACTTGAAAACATCAACCATTTTAACGACCTGCACACCGATATTGACCAGGCCTATTTCCGTGCTGAGGGAACCCCGGCAATTGATGTTTTGGCGGCTGAGCTGGTTAAGTGGCTTGGTGAAAGCCTAAACTAAAATTTAAATCTCGTCCGGGTAACTGGGCTGAATATCAACCGGGATCCCGGTGGAGCGGGCAATCGCTGCTAAAGCCGCTTCATCCAGATGGGCGTAGCCTTCGAGAAAAGCTGCTGCAGCCTCATAACTGCCGCCAGCTTGCAACATTACAATGTCTCTGGTCAGGTCACTGATGGCGGCCTCAAGTTCGGCGAAATGAACTGTATACAGTCCGCTGTCGGGATCGACACTAAAGGCCCCCTTTTCTTTGAAGTATGTGTATTGGAAGGCGGCACCTCTGCCATGGGCTTCATCTATGCCAAAGCGTATTGCCCTGAAAAGGCCGACGAAGTAGGTTGCCAGGAAACTTTCCTTTTCCGCCACCGGCAGTTCTCCCAATTCCATCATGTAAAGGATATTGTAGCCCCCCATAACATCAGCTTTCCCTTCCTCGATCGCTGAAGAAAGCTCTTTGAACTGGGCATTGACGGTGGTCTCTACGCCATCAACGGTGATGGTGCCGGGGCCTAATGAGTGTGACAATTCATGGAACAGGGTATCCATCGCCATGTATTTTTTGACCAGCAAGCCAGCTTGGTCAGGGGTCAGAATTTTCTCAGCCATAGGTGCCAAGATCATCTCGAACTTGGCCCCCAGGACGTTGTTAAGCAGAACCTTTTTGGCTCCCTTGGCCTCGCGCACCGCCTCATCATTGGGCAGATTAAAGGCAATCGTCTGAACGCCTCTGGAATTATCGCCGCCGCCGTGCAGCTGGTAAACCGCCGCCATTGGGCTTTCAAAGCCACGCTTGAAATTTTTGTAAACCTCATCAACCGGCAGGTTGGCCTCCATATCGCGAAGGTATTTGATGTATTTTTCTACCGCCGCGCTTTCCTCGGGATTACGGATGGTGATAAAGGCTTCGAACGCGGCTTTGTAACCATAAAGCGCATCGGTATAAACCTCGTAGGGGCCAATCACAACTTCAATCGGGGTGCCGGTCAGGTCCATCCAGGCGATTTCAGATTGGTAATAATCATCTGTGAAAAAGGCATCGGCGCGGCCGTTTAGGAAAAGTTTCAGGCTATCATTGGTGGTAATTTCTGCGGCTTCCCTCATCAGATCTGCAGCCGGTTCCAGCCACTCACTGTAATATTCGGAATAGGGGATTGCGATTAAATTTTCACCATCCCGACGGACCACAGTATAGAGGCTGCGGAACGCCGCCTCATCCTCAGGGTGGTCCGCAATCCAGCCCTCAAATTCTTCCTTGGTCATGTCCGCCGGGTAAAACCCGGCACCTTCCGGCTGGGGCACATCGCCGTAAAAAGGATGGCCTTCCTTTAGTGTATCCCAGGGTCCGAAATGCAAATCAAACATATCAAGAAGGGCATCTTTATCGGCCCGTTCGCTGGCAGCAATTTCGGCCCTAACGGCGGGATTATTTACGCTAACCTGGCGGAGGTAAATCTCAGACATCAGGTTGCCAACCATATTTAACCGATTAATAACCTGGCGCTCTTCCTCAGTTAAAAATGAGGTATCCACTTCCATGTTAATCCTGGCGACACTGGCGCGGCTTGCGGCCATATCATATTCAGCTTCCTGATCATCGGAGGCTCCATTTGACGCGAACAATTTGCCCCACGAAAAATCATCCTGCAACACGGTAAAATTAATTACCGCGGCAATTGCAAAAATGGCCAATGCGACGAAAAATTTAAGTTTCATAATATCCCCCACCTGATAAAATTTCAGGAGTTTTCCTAACATTTTTCTTAAGAAGTGGCGAGTCTTAGTTCTTTCTTCTTGGGGCTTGACTAAGGCAATGTACTTATGTACCAGTACATAGATATTTAACTAGAGTTGACTCGGGAGTATTCTAGGGCGGGCAACCCTTAAAAATTTGGAGAAAAAAATGCCTTCAAAATTAGAAGACGATTGGCGGCGGTTTGTTAAACTTTGCAGCCAGGTTAAGAGCCCGGATGAGTTAAGCGAATTTTATGAACTTTTCCTGACCATTGAGGAGCGGGACGCACTTGCCAAGCGTTTTTTGATTATCGAAGCCTTGCTTAAAGGAGAGCAAAACCAAAGAGACATGGCCCAAAGTATTGGCGTGAGTATTTCGAAAATCACCCGCGGGTCGAACAGTTTAAAAATAGTAAGCAACAAGCTTAAAAAGTTCTGCCAGGTGGCGATGCACTAAGGTCCTTTTCACCTCCTCCAGAGCGATTGCTCAAGGTGAAATGAAAAATATGCCGGAAACCCTATTCAAAAATGTTAGCCAGATCCAGAAACCAGATGTGGTTTTTAAGGAAATTCCGTTGGCTGGAATTACCCCAACCGGGGCGTTTCAGGCTTTAGCAGATAAAACCAAAAATGCTGCGCTTTTAGACTCCGGCCTGGTTGGTCACCAGGGGCGTTTTAGTTTTTTGCATCTTGACCCGTTTTTGGAGATTTCCTCGAAGGGTAGATCCGTTACGCGAAAGGAGGGCGCGGAAACCAGGATCTTTTCTGCGGACCCTTTTGAGGTTTTACGAACCGAGCTGCAAACCTTCAGACCTGGGACTGGCCATTTCCTGTCCCGCTACGCCGGGGGCCTAATAGGATGCCTGGGCTATGGCTGCGTTGGTTTGTTCGAAGAGCTCCCCGACCGGCACCTGGAAAAGGACAGCCCCCCAGACCTGGTCTTTCGCAGGTATCGCCAGACCGTGGCTTTTGATCATAGCGCTGGAACCGTGGTTGTTTCCTCGTTGGTTTTACCTGGGGAAGGGTCTGAGAAAGCTTTAAAGGAAATTGAAAATATTTCTGAGCTTTTAACTGGCCCCGCAAAAAACCAGCCTTGCCAAAGTCCAAACCCTGAAAGTGTTTTGAAATTTGAAGACACGGTGAGCGACCCGGCATTTGAAGCGATGGTCAAAAAAGCCAAGAATTATATCGTTGAAGGGGACATTTTTCAGGTGGTGCTATCGCGGAGTTTCAAAGCCAAAATTACTGCCCACCCGTTTCAGGTTTACCGGGCCTTAAAGCGGCTCAACCCCTCGCCTTTTATGTTTTATCTTGATCTCGATGGGGATGCTCTTGTTGGTTCGTCGCCGGAAAAACTGGTTAGTCTTGAGGGGAGTGGTTTAGAAAGCTCTCCGCTTGCCGGAACCCGTCCCCGCGGACCCAATCTGGATGATCAAGCGCTAGAAAGCGACCTTATAAATGATCCCAAGGAACGTGCTGAACACATGATGCTGGTTGACCTGGCCAGGAACGATCTTGGGGCCATATCCGCCCCCGGCAGCGTCGAAGTTAAAAAGCTCATGGAGGTCGAAAAATTTGCCCGCGTTATGCATATTTCATCCACCGTTCAGGGAAGCTTGGCCCCGGGCAAAGACGCTTTTGATGCCCTAAAATATTGCCTGCCGGCAGGGACCCTTAGCGGGGCCCCTAAAATCCGCGCCATGGAAATTATTGATGAGCTTGAGATTGGGCGGCGAAATTTTTACGGCGGTGCGGTCTGTGCCATCGATCATGATGGCAATTTAAACAGCTGCATAACAATCCGGACCATGGAGTTCAGGGATGGGGTGGCTTTGGTCCGCGCCGGGGCCGGGGTGGTGGCGGAGTCTGATCCCCGCATGGAAGCCCGGGAAACCCGCCACAAGGCGGCTGCGGTTCTGGAGGCCATTGCCCTGGCCGAAGGGGGGCTTTAGATGATCCTGCTGGTTGATAACTACGATAGTTTTACCTTTAACCTTTATCAGTATGCTTGCCAGTTGGGGGACACGGTGGAGGTCCGCCGGAACGACAAAATCACCTTAATGGAAATTGCGACGATGGCTCCTGCCGGGATTATAATCTCGCCCGGTCCCGGGCGCCCCGGGGATGCTGGAATTTGCATCGATATCATCAAAAATTTTTCTGGCAAAATCCCCATCCTTGGGGTGTGTCTTGGCCATCAGGCCATTGCCGAGGCTTACGGCGGCAAGGTTGTCCATGCCAATGAAATTGCCCATGGTCGAGAGGGTCAAGTGCGCCATAATGGAGCAGGCATTTTCAGTAATTTGCCCTCACCACTAATTGCAGGGCGCTACCATTCGCTGGCGGTCGAGCTCAAGAGTTTTCCCGAGGTTCTAAAAATTGATGCCGATCTTGAAGACGGCACGATTATGGGGCTTAGCCATCAATCCCACCCCACTTTTGGGGTTCAGTTTCACCCCGAATCTGTTTTGACGCCTGAGGGTTTGACCATCATTTCTAATTTTCTGCAGGGGTGTCGAGCTCAGGGTCCCGCGAAGCCTCAATAAGCCGAATAACATGCACCACGGTTATAAGGATGCCAAAGATAACCTGGATCCAGGTTTCCTGGATGACGCCGTAAATGCTCCAGATCAGATTTGCAAAAATCATTAGGAAACGAAGCCGCAGTAGATTTTTCTGCTGGATGGCAAAAAGGATTAATGCCGAAGCGACTAGCGGCATAATATCGTGGGCCTGCTGAAAAAGTAAAAACCCTGCCCCCAGCATCAAGGCCCCGGCAACAGCATTTCGAAGGGCAGCCTTAATTTTATCCGGCAGCCCCAAGGCAACCAGGTCGTTGGCAATGAATATACCATTAACCGCGGCTGCCACCTCAGCCCCCAAAAGGTACCAGTGCAAGGTAACAAGGGTTAACCCGGTGGCATCAAAACCGATCAGTTTTTTGCGGGACCGTGTCGTTACGCCATAAAGCAGCAACGAAAAACCGACAAAGCTGGCTATCTGCGCGAGGGTGTAATTATCCATCTTAACGGCGTCGCAGTATTCCGGTTATTTTACAAGATTAAGTTTGGTGGCCTGATGATAATAAACTCTGGCAAGGCTAACCGTACCATCGGGGTTGGCATCAAATTTGTCGTGCATAACCTGGCGAACCACCAGATAAATTACGCCTTCAATATTAGGCAATTGCACACTGGCCCGGTAAATATTGCTTTCATCCCGGTCTGGGGTTTTGCCTTTATGCAAAAGATTGGTGTGGGGGATGCGTGCGCCCATTTTTGGAATTTTCCATGCCGGTTCAATATCTGTGCCCTCAGGGTCTGTGGTGAAAAGCACCACAATGTCGCCGGGGTGATAAACATAAACCTCAACCTCTATGTCCAGAATTGAACCAGATTTAACCGTGGTGGCGGGTGCCAATTCCGGGTCAACATTTGGCGCACCAAAGGGTGGGGATTTCAGCGCAGATTCGTTACCTTCCCGGCTGTTTAAAAGCGGAAGTGGGCTCAAAAGCTCAATATGGGCGAGGGCAGAAGAGCTGCCAAGAAAAGCCCCAATCAGGACCAGGGTCCAAAACCTGAAAAACATAAACTACTCCTCGTCATCACTCCATTCTGTGCAAATCGCCCGGCTGTTTGGAAATTTATCCCAATCGGTCAAAACGCAGTAAGATAGCT
>JAZFRG010000223.1:0-4096 GCA_036445535.1 Sphingomonadales bacterium | reverse complement strand
TATGCCGATGGTGATTTATCAACCGCAGAAATTCGCCTTAATATGCAAAGAACCATGCAAACCCACTGCGCGGTTTTCCGCCAGGATGAGGTTTTGGATGAGGGCGTCCGTTTAATCGACGACGGGTTTAAATCGATGGCAAGGATCAAAACCTCTGACCGCTCGATGGTCTGGAACAGCGATCTTGTGGAGACCTTTGAGTTGGATAATCTTATCCGCCAAGCTGTGGTGACCATGCATGCGGCAGAAAACAGAAAAGAATCGCGCGGTGCCCATATGCACGAAGATTATCCCGAGCGCGATGACAAAAACTGGATGAAACACACTATGGCCGCCCTTGATGGCAAGGGAAAAGTCAAGATTACCTACCGTTCGGTGCATGATTATACTCTGACCAGTGATATTGAATACATCAAACCAAAAGCCAGAGTGTACTGAGGAATAAAGATGGCAGAATTTTCCCTTCCAAAAGGATCAAAGGTTAAACCAGGCAAGACCTGGCCCGCTGCTGAGGGGGCGACCAATATTCGTCTGTTTCATGTTTACCGCTGGAATGAAGACGATGGTGGCAACCCCACCTGGGACACCTATGAAGTAGATCTGGATACCTGCGGGCCGATGGTGCTTGATGCCATTATCAAGATTAAAAATGAGATTGACCCGACCCTGACTTTCCGGCGCTCCTGCCGCGAAGGGGTATGCGGGTCGTGTTCGATGAATATCGATGGGCTTAACACACTGGCCTGCACCAAGGCGATGGTAGATATCAAGGGCGATATTCGAATCTCACCCTTGCCTCATATGGAGGTTATTAAAGACCTGGTGCCGGACATGACCAACTTTTACAAACAATACACTTCAATCAAACCATGGCTGCAGACCAAAAGCCCGGCCCCTGAAAAAGAGCGCCTGCAAAGCCATGATGATCGGGTCAAATTGGACGGCCTTTATGAATGCATTATGTGCGCCTGTTGCTCTTCCAGTTGCCCCAGTTATTGGTGGAATTCTGAGCAATATTTGGGCCCGGCTATTCTTCTCCAGGCCTACCGCTGGGTCGTCGATACCCGCGATGAAATGACCGAAGAGCGGCTTGACGGGCTTAAAGATCCGTTTAAACTTTTCCGCTGCCATACCATCTATAACTGCACCAGCGCCTGCCCCAAGGGTTTGAACCCGGCCAAGGCAATTGGTGAGCTGAAAAAAATGGTTGTTGAGCGTCAAGTCTAGACCCACTATACCCCTAACCCATGTCTAAACCCGAGACCTCCGGCCCGCTTGCCCTTTATAAGGCGCACCTTGCAAAGGGTGAGTTGCAAAAAGATGCTACCCAGGCCGCGATTATCGAAAAGCTTGAGGGGCTTTATCAAACGCTTTGTTTTTTAAAGCCTCCGAGGAAATCTTTCCTAGGCTTTCGTAAAAAAGAAAGCCATGTCGATTGCCCCAAGGGGATTTATATTTTTGGCGATGTCGGGCGCGGAAAATCGATGTTGATGGATTTGTTTTTTGAAGCGGTTCCTATTTCTGAAAAACGCCGGGTCCACTTTCACCAGTTCATGCAGGACGTCCACGCTAAAATTCATGCTTGGCGAAAATTAACCAAACAAGAAAAAATCAAGGCCTTTGGCCCCGATGATTTTGACGATCCTATTCCTGCGCTGGCAAACGACCTATCCAAAAGTGCCCGTTTGCTCTGTTTTGATGAGTTTCAGGTCAGTGATGTTGCTGATGCGATGATTTTGGGAAGGCTTTATGAAAAGCTGTTCGAAAAGGGGGTGGTCATAGTCTCGACCTCAAACCGGCCCCCGGATGATCTCTACAAAGGGGGTCTGAACCGAGATTTGTTTATCCCCTTCATTGAAATGATCAAACGCGACATGGATGTTACAAAGCTTTCTGGGGGAAAAGATTACCGCTACCACCGCATCAAGGGTCTTCATACCTATTACACCCCAATTAACGCTGAAACCACGGAAGCGCTTCGGAAGGTTTTCTGGGCCCTGACCGACCGCGATGTCGGCGACCCGGCGACGGTCCCGTCTGATGAGTTTGAGGTTAAGGGAAGAGCACTGTTTGTTCCCAAAGCGGCCATGGGGGCGGCGGTGTTCTCGTTCAAGCGGCTTTGTGTGAACCCCCTGGGGGCTGCTGATTATCTGGCGATCGCGTGGCGCTATCACACCGTCTTTGTTGTCGCCATCCCGAAGATGACCAAAGAAAACCGCAACGAGGCCAAACGCTTTGTGACATTAATTGATATTTTGTACGAAAATAACGTCAAACTGTTTTGCTCAGCTGAGGTTTCCCCGGAAGATTTATACCCCGCGGGCGACGGTTCCTTTGAATTTTCCAGGACAGTTTCCAGGCTCCATGAAATGCAATCGAAGGAATATTTGGAAAAAGGCCACGCCGTGTAACTTTAGCTTGAGAATCTCTTGCGATGGCTGCCATTTAACGTTAAACCAGCCCTGAATTCAGGGGCGATTGATTCCCTTTTTTAAACTTGAGGAATTTTTAAAATGGCGCGTAAAAAAATAGCTCTCATTGGCGGTGGGATGATCGGCGGAACCCTGGCTCATCTGGCAGCCATCAAGGAACTTGGCGACATTGTCATTTTTGACATTATGGAAGGCCTGCCCCAGGGCAAGGCCCTTGATTTGTCGCAAAGCGGCCCGATTGAAGATTTTGATGCAAATTTGAAAGGCACCAATGATTACGCCGACATTAAAGACGCCGATGTTATTATCGTCACCGCTGGCGTGCCCCGCAAACCAGGCATGAGCCGCGATGATCTTTTAGGGATTAATCTGAAAGTTATGAAAGCCGTTGGCGAGGGCATTAAAAATAACGCCCCCGGTGCCTTTGTAATCTGCATTACCAACCCTTTGGATGCCATGGTTTGGGCGTTGCAAAAATATTCCGGCATTTCGCCAGAAAAAATTGTCGGCATGGCCGGCGTTTTAGACAGCGCCCGTTTTCGTCATTTCCTATCCGAAGAGTTTAAGGTTTCGGTGGAAGACGTCACGGCGTTCGTGCTGGGTGGCCACGGTGATACCATGGTGCCCCTGGCCCAGTATTCCACGGTGGCCGGCATTCCAGTTCCAGACCTGATTGAAATGGGGTGGTCGACCCAGGAAAAGATTGATGCCATTATCCAGCGCACCCGTGATGGCGGGGCTGAGATTGTGGGCCTTCTTAAAACCGGTTCGGCCTATTATGCCCCGGCCTCGGCGGCGATCCAGATGGCGGAATCATTTTTGAAAGACAAAAAACGGATGCTTCCATGTGCCGCGCACTTATCCGGCCAGTACGGTATTGATGGTCTTTACATTGGCGTTCCGGCGATCATTGGTGCGGGCGGAATTGAACGCATTGCCGAGGTTAAGCTTGAAGGCGATGACAAGGCTGGATTTGACAAATCTGTCGCGGCAGTTAACGGCCTTCTTGAAGCTGTTAAGGCCATTGCCCCGGATTTAGCCGACTAAGGGATTTCCTTTATGAACATTCATGAACACCAGGCGAAGGCCCTGCTGGCCAACTATGACCTTCCAATTTTGAGGGGCGGCGTGGCGTTTAATGTCGATGAAGCGGTCACAGCAGCCGAAGAACTCGGCGGTCCGGTCTGGGTTGTTAAGGCTCAAATTCATGCCGGTGGGCGTGGCAAGGCGGGCGGCGTCAAGGTTGTCAAATCCCTGGAGGAGGTAAAATCTTTTTCCTCCGACCTTTTGGGCAAAACCCTGGTAACCCATCAAACCGGGCCTGCCGGGAAAGAGGTCGGGAGGCTTTATATTGAAGATGGCTGCAAGATTAAAAATGAATTTTACCTAAGCCTGCTTTTAGACCGCTCTACCAGCCAGGTAGCGGTCATGGCCTCTGCCGAGGGCGGTATGGACATCGAAGAAGTAGCTGAGAAAACCCCTGAGAAAATTATCCAATTTTCAATCGATCCGGTGGCGGGGATTTCGATTGCCCAGGCAAAAGAGTTTTCCTCTGGCCTGGGGCTTGAAGGGTTGCCCGCCGCCGAAGCGGTTGATGTTTTGAATAATCTTTACCGGGCTTACGTTGATCTGGATGCCAGTATGTTGGAAATAAACCCGCTGGT
>JAZFRG010000222.1:0-6152 GCA_036445535.1 Sphingomonadales bacterium | reverse complement strand
CTTTATATTGAAGATGGCTGCAAGATAAAAAATGAATTTTACCTAAGCCTGCTTTTAGACCGCTCTTCCAGTCAGGTAGCTGTCATGGCCTCTGCCGAGGGCGGTATGGATATCGAAGAAGTGGCTGAGAAAACCCCTGAGAAAATTATTCAATTTTCCATCGATCCGGTGGCGGGCATTTCGGACACGCAGGCAAATGAGTTTTCCTCTGGCCTGGGGCTTGAAGGGTTGGCTGCCGCCGAGGCGGTTGATGTTTTGAATAATCTTTACCGGGCTTACGTTGATCTGGATGCCAGTATGTTGGAAATAAACCCGCTGGTGTTGAACCAAGAAGATCGCATCGTCATTCTGGACGCCAAGATGTCCTTTGATGACAATGCCCTTTTCCGCCATCCTGATGTCGCCCGGCTTCGGGATATCACCGAAGAAGAACCGGCCGAGGTTGAGGCCAAAAAACACGACCTCAGTTACATCACCCTTGATGGCAATATTGGCTGCCTTGTGAACGGCGCGGGGCTTGCCATGGCAACCATGGACATCATCAAATTAAAGGGCGCAGCCCCGGCAAACTTTCTGGATGTTGGCGGCGGGGCAACCGCGGAAAAGGTTACTGAGGCCTTTAAAATAATTTTATCGGACGATGCTGTCGAAGGCATCCTGGTCAATATTTTCGGCGGTATAATGCGCTGCGATGTTATTGCCGAGGGGATTATTGCCGCCGCTAAAGAGGTTGATATTCATGTCCCGCTGGTGGTTCGTTTGGCTGGAACCAATGTCAAAAAGGGCCGCGAAATCCTTGATCATTCGGGCCTCGCCATTATCAGTGCTTCTGATTTAAACGACGCCGCCGAAAAGGTTGTCAAAGCTGTCAAGGAGGCCAAATAGATGTCCATTCTCGTTGACAGAAACACCAAAGTTATTTGCCAGGGCATTACCGGGTCCCAGGGCACGTTCCACACCAGCCAGGCGATTGAATACGGCACCAAAATGGTCGGTGGGGTGACGCCGGGAAAAGGTGGCCAGGAACATTTAGGCCTGCCGGTTTTTGATAGGGTCGCCGAAGCTAGAGAGAAAACAGGCGCCAATGCCAGCGTTATTTATGTCCCGCCGCCCTTTGCTGCGGCCGCAATTCTGGAAGCCATTGATGCTGAAACCCCGCTCATTGTTTGTATCACAGAGGGCATTCCGGTTATGGATATGATCAAGGTCAAGCAGGCCTTAAAGGGCTCGAACTCCAGACTTGTCGGCCCCAACTGCCCCGGTGTCATTACCCCGGATGAATGTAAAATCGGCATTATGCCAGGGCACATCCATAAACGTGGCTCGGTCGGGATTGTCTCCCGGTCCGGCACGTTGACCTATGAAGCGGTTGCCCAAACCACTGCTGCCGGGCTTGGCCAGTCAACTTGCGTTGGTATTGGCGGCGATCCCGTGAATGGCACTAATTTTATCGATGTTCTTGATCTTTTCTTAAGCGATGACGAGACCACAAGCATCGTCATGATTGGTGAAATTGGTGGCACCGCAGAAGAAGAAGCTGCAGATTTCCTAAAATCTTCCAAAATTAAAAAGCCAACCGTTGGCTTTGTTGCCGGGCTTACCGCCCCGCCGGGCAGAACCATGGGCCACGCTGGTGCTATCGTTTCAGGGGGCAAGGGCGGCGCCGAGGGTAAGATCGAAGCGATGAAATCCGCGGGGATTACAATTTCCGATAGCCCGGCCTCAATTGGGGTAACACTTTTGGACCTTTTAAAGGGTTGAAAAAGGACGCTTTAAGTTTACCTTTATGGTGAACCACCGGACACATTTTTCATGTCAGCAAACGACGTATTTGAAACTTTGTTAAGCGGCAATAATGCGGGCTTTATTGAACTGCAATATGCCAGATTTTCAGATAACCCAAATTCTCTGGGTGCAGATTGGCGTGCTTTTTTTGAGCGCATGGAAGATGGCGTTTCCAAAACCACTGGCCCGTCGTGGGCCCGGTCCGACTGGCCGCCCACTGGTAAGGCTGAAGAAAAAAAACCTGCTGCCCCGCCCGCCACTGCCAGTCAGGAAGATATCCGCCGCGCCACCCTGGATAGCCTGCGCGCCCTCATGATGATCCGCTCCTTTCGGGTTCGGGGCCACCTCCGGGCCCATCTTGATCCCTTGAAACTTGAAGAACGTCCCGAGCATCCAGAGCTGCAACCGGCAAGCTACGGGTTTGAAAAAACCGATTATGATCGGCCCATTTTCCTTGATAACGTTCTGGGTCTTGAGACCGGCTCAATCAACGAAATCCTTGAAATTCTGGATCGCACCTATTGTTCATCGGTGGGTGTTGAATTTATGCACATTTCAGAGCCTGAGGAGAAGGCCTGGATCCAAAAGCGCATTGAAGGCCGCAACAAGGAAATCCATTTCACCCCTGAGGGCAAAAAGGCGATCCTGCAAAAACTCATCGAGGCTGAGCAATTTGAAAAATTCCTTGGCAAAAAGTTTGTCGGCACCAAACGCTTTGGCCTTGATGGCGGGGAGGCGATGATCCCGGCCCTTGAAGGCGTGATTAAAACCGGGGGTGCCCTGGGGATTGAGGAAATTGTTCTTGGCATGGCCCATCGCGGGCGCTTGAATATTCTTGCCAATGTCATGAAAAAACCCTACCGGGCGATTTTCAATGAATTTCAAGGGGGCTCATATAAACCCGATGAGGTTCAGGGCTCGGGCGATGTTAAATACCATCTGGGCACCTCCACGACCCGCGAATTTGATGGCAATAAAGTTTATTTATCGCTCAGCGCCAATCCCTCGCACCTGGAGGCTGTTGACCCTGTTGTGCTGGGCCGCACCCGAGCCAAACAAACCATGGGCGGCGATGATGACCACCACCGGGTAATGTCACTTTTGATCCATGGCGATGCCGCCTTTGCCGGCCAGGGCATCGTTGCTGAATGTTTTATGCTCTCGGGCCTTAAGGGTTACCGCACCGGTGGTACGCTGCATTTTATTATCAATAACCAGATTGGTTTTACCACCAGCCCGCACCATTCCAGATCCTCGCCCTATCCATCCGATAGTGCGAAAATGGTTCAGGCACCGATTTTCCACGTCAACGGTGATGATCCGGAAGCGGTTGTTTATGTCGCAAAGCTAGCCACTGAGTTCCGCCAGACCTTTAAAAAAGATGTTGTTATCGACATGGTTTGCTATCGCCGCTTTGGCCACAATGAAAGCGATGAACCCAGCTTTACCCAGCCCAAAATGTACGCGCGGATTAAAGGCCATCCAACCACCCAGGATATTTATTCAGAGCGTTTAGCCGGGGAAGGTACCGTTCCTTCCGCTGAATTTGCTGCCATGAAAAAGGGCTTCATTGAAACCCTGGACGGGGAAACCAGGGCCTCTGAAAATTTTAAACCCGAGGCGGATCGTTTTGAAGGCTACTGGAAGGGGCTTCACAAAAAGGAAAGAAAAATTGGTTTTACCGAAACCGGTGTGCCTAAAAAAGCGCTTCAAAACATCGGTAAAACCCTGACCACTATCCCCGACGGCTTTAATATCCACCGGACTTTGAACCGGTTCCTAAATGCCCGTCGGGAAATGTTTGAAAGCGGCCAGGGGGTTGACTGGGCAACCGCAGAAGCGCTGGCTTTGGGCGCACTTTTGCAGGAAAATTACAGCGTCCGGTTTGCCGGGCAAGACACTATCCGCGGCACCTTTAGCCAACGCCACTCAGATTTTATCGACCAAGTTACCGAAAAACGGTTCCGACCGCTGGCAGGCATCAAAACCACTGCCGGTTTAGAGATAATTGACAGCCCACTTTCAGAGACCGGGGTCTTGGGGTTCGAATACGGCTTTTCCCAGGCTGATCCAAAAACTTTGGTGTTGTGGGAGGCTCAGTTCGGCGATTTTGTCAACGTCGCCCAGGTCGTCATCGACCAGTTTATCTCCTCAGCCGAGGCCAAATGGCAGCGCTCCTCGGGGCTTGTTATGCTGCTGCCCCATGGCTATGAGGGCCAGGGCCCTGAGCATTCTTCGGCGCGATTGGAACGTTTCCTGCAAATGTGCGCTGAGAAAAACATGCAGGTGGCCAATTGCTCAACGCCGGCAAATTATTTCCACATCCTCCGTCGCCAAATGCTCCGTGAGTTTAGAAAACCGCTCGTAATCATGACGCCCAAATCATTGCTGCGCCACAAAGGGGCTGTCAGCTCTCTTGAGGAATTTGAAACCGGCACGGGTTTCCGGCACCTTCTAAAGGATAGCTCAAAAACCCTGAACGATAAGGACATCAAACGGGTCGTGATGTGTTCCGGCAAGGTTTATTACGATATTTTAGCCGAGCGCGATAAGAGGGGCTTAAAAGACACTTACATTTTGCGGGTTGAACAGCTTTATCCCTACCCTGGTGAGATGATTGGCGATGAACTGAAACGTTATAGCGGGCTGAAATCTGTAGTCTGGTGCCAGGAAGAGCCCCGGAACATGGGGGCCTGGACGTTTATCGACCCGCGCATTGAAAAGGTCTTGATCGGCCTTGGATTAAAAACCGTCACCCGGGCAAAATATGCCGGGCGCAAGGCCGCCGCATCACCGGCCACCGGGTTGGCCTCAACCCACGAAAAAGAACAGGCAGAGCTTGTAGATTTAGCGCTAACCCTTTAAGAGCAGGATTTATGACAGAAAAAGTTACAGTTCCGAATTTGGGTGAATCGATCACCGAAGCAACCATCGCTAAATGGTTCAAGGCCGAGGGCGATGCGGTCTCAGAAGACGAGCCCCTTTGCGAGCTTGAAACCGACAAGGTTGCGATGGAAGTTAATGCCTCCAAGGCGGGTGTTCTTACCAAAATTTTGGCTGCCGAGGGTGCCGAAGTTGCCATCGGGGATGCCATTGCTGAGATTACCGTTGGTGCCACGCCGGCAAAAGAGGCACCCGCTCCGGTAGCAGAAAAGGCCCCTGAGCCCGCTCCCGCGCCTGTTGTCGCCGAAGAAAAAATCCTCTCTCCGTCCGCCAAACGTCTGGCCCAGGAAAAGAATATCCCGATTGATAGTTTAAGCGGCACTGGCAAAGATGGCCGGGTGACCAAGGAAGATGTTCAGAGCGCTACCCGCGCACCCACGCCAACCCCATCTGCCCCAAGGGGCGGTGAAGAGCGGGTGAAAATGTCGCGGATGCGAAAACGTATCGGCGAGCGCCTGAAAGAAGCTCAAAACACCGCCGCGATGCTGACCACATTTAACGAAGTCGACATGACCGCGGTGATGGCTTCGCGCTCCCGCAACAAGGAATTATTTGAGAAAAAGCACGGGGTAAGGCTAGGCTTTATGTCGTTTTTCATCAAGGCGTCTGTGCATGCCCTAAAGGAAATCCCCTCCGTAAATGCCGAGATCGATGGTCAGGATATCATCTATAAAAACCATTATGACATGGGCGTGGCGGTTTCCACCGAAACCGGGCTTTTAGTGCCCGTGCTTCGTGATGCGGACCAAAAAAGCTTTGCCGAAATTGAAGCCGGGATTGCTGATTTTGGCGCGCGCGCCAGATCGGGGGACATTAAACTGGATGAATTACAGGGCGGAACCTTTAGTCTTTCCAACGGCGGGGTTTTTGGCTCCTTGTTATCGACGCCAATTCTGAACCCGCCGCAATCGGCGATTTTAGGTATGCATAAAATTGAACCACGCCCGGTGGCAAAAAATGGCGAAGTGGTGATTAGGCCGATGATGTATCTGGCGCTGACCTACGACCATAGAATTATCGATGGACGGGAAGCCGTGACCTTCCTGGTTCGCATCAAGGAATTATTGGAGGCACCCGAGCGGCTGCTTTTAGATCTATAAAATAAAGGAAAAATCATGAACGAAACCTTTGATGTCATTGTCATTGGCAGCGGCCCCGGCGGCTATGTAGCGGCCATCCGCGCTGCCCAACTGGGGCTTAAAACCGCCTGCGTTGAAAAGTATTCGACCCTTGGCGGCACCTGCCTGAACGTTGGCTGTATCCCCTCGAAAGCGCTGTTGCATGCGACCGAGAAATATGAAGATGCCAAAAACCATTTCCCGGAATTTGGCATTAAAGTCAAAGGGCTTGAGGTTGATTTAAAAGCGATGCTGGCGTTAAAAGAAAAGGTTGTCAGTGAGCTCACCGGCGGGATTGATTTTCTG
>JAZFRG010000221.1:0-2269 GCA_036445535.1 Sphingomonadales bacterium | reverse complement strand
AAAAACCCGCTAAAAATAGTGGCTTTTTGTGGTAGGGCGCCCCGGTTCCTGCTAAAACCCGGGCCTAAGAAGGAATGAAACAAAAAAGTGCTGAAATTTCTATTTAAAACATTTTCTGTTTTGGGTTTTGCCGCAGCAATGCTTGTGACCTTTCTTTATTCAGACCTTGCCCAAGCGCAGGACCGCGAGCAACTTTTTACCATCTACGGGATTGAGATTGATGAAACGGCGAGAAGCGCCTCAGAGGCCCGCCGCCGGGGCCTGGCAAAGGCCGAAGAAGAGGGCTTTAATGCCCTGATCCAACGCCTGGTACGGGAAGATGACCTGTTCAAATTTATAATGCCGGAAGGGGCAAAGGTTTCGGATTTTGTCTTGGGGGTAGAGGTTGAAGAAGCGCGCAATTCCAGGGTCCGCTATATTGGCACCGTAAATATTACCTTTGCCGCTGAAAAAATTGAAAATCTGTTGAGCAACCAGAACATTCCTTTTGTCGGTTTTGCCCCGGAACCCACCTTTGTGTTCCCGCTTTTTTGGTTTGAGGGAAACTATGCTCTTTGGGGGCCGGAGAATGCTTTTTTGGAAATTTGGCGCGGGGAAGACAATTTAAACGGCATTATTCGCTATATTTTGCCTGAAGGAAGTTTGGCCGAGCAAACCTCCCTTAGCCCCAAACAGGTTCTAGAGGCCCGACAAATTACCCAGTTAAAATTGACCTTATCAAAATATGGGGTCGACACCTATGTTGCAGTTGGAGCCCGGCTTATCAAAATCACCACGGGGGAGACAATTCGTTTGGAGCTGACACTTTACAGGCCGCTGCAAGGGTTGCCCCCGGAAGTTCACAAATTTTACCCGGCAAACTTTGAGAGCGATGAAGACTTGCTGCGCCGCGGGATGCGTCAAATTTTCTTGGGCCAGGATCGGGCCTGGAAAGAGCAAGCCCTGACCCAGTTTGGCGAAAGCCGCGAAATGGCCCTGGTTGTGCCCGTTGAAAATGCCAAAATCTGGGCCGATATAAAAAGCCGATTGCTAAGCTCCCCAGTTATAAGCGGGGTCAACGTTGCCCGGCTGGCGATCCCTGAAACCTATATAGCGATTACTTTTTCCGGGACCGAAGAACAACTGGCCCTTGCGCTTCGCCAAAAAGGCCTTATTCTTTTCCGGGCCGGGCGGGGCTATGCTTTGATCCGCACGGAAGAAGCCAACCGGTACTTGGGCGAAAGAGGGGATAAATGACATTCAAAAATTGGCAGCTTTGGCTAGGTATTGGCCTGGTGGTGCTTTTGGTTTATGCCACCAAGGCCATTTTGCTGCCCTTTTTAATGGGCCTTGCGGTGGCCTATTTGCTGGACCCCGTTGCCGATAAATTTGAATCCTGGAAATTTCCGCGCTGGGTTGCCACGGTCACCGTTTTATTCCTTTTCTTTTTGGCTATGGGCGGCTTTGTTTTCGCCATTTTCCCGCTGCTGAGGGCCCAACTGGGCGGCTTTATAACAAGCCTGCCGGATTACTTTGCAGCGGCGCGACCAATTTTTACAGATTTTTGGGCCTGGTTTAATGAAACTTTCGAGTTCGGCAAATCTTTAAATACTGACAATTTTATCGAGGAAGCTTCTAAAACAGCGCTGGCTAAATTGGGTGATATTCTGGCCGGGTTCTGGTCCGGCGGCATGGCGGTTTTCAATTTACTTACTTTGCTTTTAATCACCCCGGTTGTGGCGTTTTTCATGCTTCGGGATTGGGATATTCTAATCGCTAAAATTGACAGCCTGGTTCCCCGGAAAAACCGCGAAACGGTCAGGAAAGTTTCAAGGGATATTGATACCGCGCTTGGCGGATTTGTCAGGGGTCAAACCATGGCGGCCCTGATTATGGCATTTATTTACGCCGTTGGCTGGTCTTTTGTCGGCCTGGAATACGCCCTGGTGTTGGGCTTGATTGGCGGCATTATGGCCTATATCCCTTTCGTTGGTGCGCTATTTACTCTCCTCCTGGCCTTACTAATTGGCATTGGCCAGTATGGGTTGGATTACCAGCTTTTACTGGTGTTCCTGGTTTATGGCGTGGTGCAGGGGATTGAGGGCGTATTTCTTACCCCCAACCTGGTGGGGTCAAAGGTCAGATTGCATCCGGTCTGGGTTTTGTTTGCGATTTTTGCCGGGGGTGAAATTATGGGCTTTACCGGGGTTTTAATCGCGGTACCGGCAGCGGCTGTCATTGGGGTTTTGGTTAGGTTTTATGTTGGTGCCTATCTTGACAGCTCCCTGCA
>JAZFRG010000220.1:0-3060 GCA_036445535.1 Sphingomonadales bacterium | reverse complement strand
TCCGCTTATGGCTATTAGCGGACCTTCTAAAAAGCGTCTGCTTTTGACCCAAAGCGGACTGTTTGACAATCCTCCCCTCGTAGAGGGGACCGGTCTACTTATTGGCAAACATAATACTCACCAAAGGATAGTTCTAAACAACACCAGATACCAAACCGGGGCTATATTATTGGCGCCTGAATTTCCAAACACTCCCCGCCTTTGGGGGGTTGTTCATTAAAATTTTAATGAAATTATATTTTAAAACTTGACTCTTTTGGTACTCTTTTATCAGTTAAGATTGATTCTTAATAATAATTTATTTGGGTTTCCTAAACTGGAAGGTCTCAATAATGTTTAAGATCTTCCCGAAATAAAAAATATATAGTAAAAAAAAGTAGCCATAAAAAGCATTGCGAAAACGACTTTATCTTCAAGTAAAAACCCTAACCAAAAAACAAATTCCCAAATTCCCCATAGAGAAAAAACGACAAATAGAAGCATGCCTAAAAACCTAAATATTCTTTCCAAGCTTAACATTGGAGGAGGGTTTTTTCTGGAGGTTAAGAATTCACTTACTCCGCTTCCTTCCACCCTGATTTTTTCTATTACATGACTGCCAACCCCCGCTAAAAATAAACAAATAAGCCATAACAAAATAATCCCCGTAATTTCACCTTCATATGAAACAATAAACCACTGCCCAAACTCCCAAACAGCCCAAATAAAGAAAATAACAAATAAAGGCTGAAGAATGGGTTTTTTATAATTTATCTTTTTCATAAGAGCCTCCCTAAAACGGCTCACAAAACATAATAAAATACTGGTCTTAAAATTTTATTAATAATTTTATAAGTGAATGATTAATTACATTCACAGTTGCGGTGATTTGCGCAATAAAAGGGCTGCTTCTTTATCGAGGAAAAGGTCCTTAAGGGAAACTGTCTGCCACTCTTGCTCCTTGATAGCTTGCAGCACCTCCTCGGCATCGGGGCGGGAGTGCCATTTCTTGACTACCAGGAAAGTTTCACCCCTGGGAAGGTTCCTGACCTGCTCAGCAGTTGCAATAAAGCGGAACGAAATAAAGTCCTCCTGAAAGGCGGAGGCTTCAAGGTTCTTATGCAGAGCCTCCATAGCGGAGTGCAAACTCCGGGCCAGTATCCAAACGGTTTTCATCAACCAAGAATGACAGCAGGAAAGCCTAAGAGGAAATCCAGATGACTGACCTGTCTTCCTGAATGTTGCGTGTTGCAATGTCTGCTTATGGCTAATAGCGGACCTTCTTAAAGGGTCCTGTTTTGACCACTCCCTGGGTGTTTGGAAAATGGTCCCGTTCCGTATTTGAGTCCCACACCTTCCCATCCGAGACCTTAATTTCTCTATAGAAAAATTAGAAAAAATATTTTTTGAAAATTCTAGAGGCTATGCAAAGTGCACAATGGTTTTCGAGACCGGGCACCCGTTGCCACTTGGCGGCAACGGGTGTGGAACTTAAGGTCCCTAGAAGTTAAATAAGAGTCCGGCGGTTATTTCGTGTCCGCTGAAATCCAAAGTATTGTCAGGAATATTTACATCTCCATAACTGAGGTATCTGTAGTCAAGCCTAAGGTTTGCCTTTTCGTGAATGCTGAATTCATATCCGCCTCCGAACACCGGGCCGTCCAGACTATTGCCGGTGCCAGTTTGCACATCTTTAAGCCCACCGTAACCTACCCTCAGATAGGCAAGGCCTTTATCTCCAACGCGGTATCCACCGATGCCATAAACACCGTAATGCAGATTCGTACCACTCGTATAAAAACCGAAAATTCCCTCGGCTCCCAAGACGAGACGTCCGTTCGCGCCCACGGGGGAGCGATAACCCAGAACCCCGCTAAGAAGGCCAGAATTTTCCGCCTCGTCAACCGGGCCACCCAGCGTGGTACCGTCAGTTTTTAAAACACCAATTCCGCCTTCGACAGCGACATAGGGTCCTTTGAACTCTTCGGCATGTGACGCCCCTGGCACCAAAATGACCAAGGGGAAAGCAAGTAAACATATTCGGCCAAAATCTAATTTCTTATTCATAAAATTAATCCTTTTGTCGTGGTTAAAATTGTTATTTTGTTAGTTAACGTTAAAATAAAACACTTGTAATATGAACGGGGGATTAATGGCTTTGGTAAATGGTGGCGGAAAATTTAAAAAAACTGCTTGTAAAGCCTGTTAAGGCTAAAAGAGTCTGCTTTTGACCCAAAGCGGACCTTTACTTCTGTTGCCCCCATTCAGCATTATGTTTGCAAAATGTTTTTATGGTTTCTCTCCTTGGCCTAATTAAAGTGTTTAATTCAGCTCCGCTCCCTCTTCCTTTGAGGTCATGGTCTGTTCAAAACTGCCGCCCAGCGCCAACTGGGCATAGATCACAATTCGATATTGCCAGGATTGATTTAACCCTTTCTCCCTTGCCCTAAAAATGCCAGTTCAGGTAGATGGCAACAAGCGCGACTAAGCCAACGAGGAGGAAAGCAGCGGCCGACCCCAGGGGCAGAAAAAACTGCACATTTGGCGGCAACCCCTCTTTCCTCATGGTCCTGATACGTAAAACGTGTTCGGTTGCCCCAAGTAGGATGGCGACAACCCCTGTTGTAACAAGGGCAAGGCCGAGGATGCGAGGCCCGACCGCCAGCTGTGTGGCCCCCTGTCTATCTGCAATGTAAAAGAAAAACTGGGTGATCGAAAAGCCAAACGTATACATCGAAACCGATGTTCTGATCCACGACATTAACGATTGTTCGGAGGACATGGCGGTGCGCACAAACGCGCCTCGAACACGTAAATCCCCGACCACGTCGGAATCTACAAAGTGATCGCTGTCTGGTTCCTGTGCCGGTTGGTCTTTTCTGGTCATAACGCTTCACTCCTTTTGGGCACCGGCACCTACTAAAGTGCCATTGGCGCCCGTCGTGTCTGTCAATTCATCAAAATGTTGATCGCCGTCGCGACCCCGATTAGCGAGAGCATCGCCGCCGTCACCGCGGGCGGCAAGTAGCGAGAATAATTGGAAAGACCCAAATTGCTCAATTTTGCAAGTCGACGCAAATA
>JAZFRG010000219.1:0-2022 GCA_036445535.1 Sphingomonadales bacterium | reverse complement strand
CGATTTTGTCTTGCTGGTCTTTGGGCACGGCGCCGCCGTCATTAACATTGCCTTTTTGGATGCCATCCACGTATTCCATGCCCTCGATCACACGGCCCCAGACGGTGTACTGGCCATCCAAGTGCGGCGAGGTGTCGAACATAATGAAGAACTGGCTGTCGGCACTATCGGGGTGGCCGGAACGCGCCGTTGAAACCGTACCGCGCTCATGGGCGATATCGCTAAATTCAGCGCCAATGTTCTGGCCTGAGCCGCCGGAACCGGTGCCGGTGGGATCGCCGGTCTGGGCCATAAAACCATCGATAACGCGGTGGAAAACAATGCCGTCGTAAAAGCCTTCGCGGGTCAGCTCTTTAAAGCGGGCAACGTGGTTGGGCGCCTTGTCGGGGCGGGTTTCAATGACGATGCAGCCGCCCGAGGAGACCTCCATCAGGATGGTGTTTTCAGGGTCGCTCAAGTTCGCTATATCGTATTCATCACAGGATTTAGTCATAAAAGGCCTTTCTAAGAATGTAAAAATTATGAGGGCGACCACCGTGGCCAGCCCGGCAAAGATAAAAAATTTCTTATTTAGTTTTGGTGGGGTCTCGCTCATTTTTTATCCTTTCGCTGGGTCCTTAAATTTTTTAAAAAAAATGGAACGCTTTTAAGCCCCCCGCTTACCACCGGCCCTAGGGTTTGTAAATATAGACAACTCCAAACTGACAATTTTAGGTTCGAAGACCCTTACTCTTCCGCAATTGCCATTCCCGGAAAATAAAAGGTTTAAATCTTCCTGAAACATGGCTAACCGGCCCCTTGTTTTTTATCTTTCATCCTTGCCTTTATAAGCCGGTAAGCTTCAACCCCAAACCCTAACAATAGAGCCGAGGAGCCGACAAAAACCACTAAAGCGCCAATAAAGGGTTCGAAGAACATAAAAGGCAATGTAATGGCAAACCACATCGCCCCCGTTAAAACGGTACCGGCAAAGTAAACCCCAGGGCCAAAGCCTCCTGGCCCGTGTTTTCGCTCAAGGATTAAAAACCCGATAGGCCAGAAAAAGCCAAACAGGAAAAGAACCACATAGCCAAAGGTTTCCCCGTCTTCAAAATTTTCACTCGTGAAAACCTCAAAGGGATAATAATAGGTCCAGTCCGGATCTATTTCAGCCTGGTCGGTGGTTTCCGGCTGATTATAATTAAAAATATCCTTGTTTTCATCACAGCGGGCCATGGGCAGAAAAAAAGAAATCGCCAAAAGCAGAGTTCCCAGCTTTCGGGCAAAATTCGGAAAACCGTTTTTAAATTTAATGCTCAAAGAAGCCCCCTCAGTTTTTTTTACCATAAAAATGGAATCGAGGCCATATGAGCTAAAATTTTTGAAAAGACACAGAAAAATGGATTTTAAGGGATTAGGTTACCGGCCCATTTTGTCCTTAACGTCTTTGACAATCTGCGTCGGTACGAACGGGCTTATATCGCCGCCGTAGAAAGCAATTTCTTTCACCAGCCGGGAAGCGATCGATTGCAGCTTTGGTTCAGCCATCAAAAACACCGTCTCGACATTGGGGTTGAGGGCATCGTTCATGCCCGCCATCTGGAATTCGTATTCAAAGTCGGAAACCGCACGAAGCCCGCGAATTATGGTCCCGGCGCCTTTGCTCTCTGCAAAATCCATTAAGAGCTGATTAAACGCCACAACCTCTATGGTGGTTGCGCTTTTATCGGCCAGCCCCTTGGTTTCGCGCTCAATATGGGCGACCCGCTCCTCGGCTGTGAAAAGCGGTGCTTTGGCGGGGTTGGTGGTGACGCCAATGATCAGGTGGTCGACCAGTTTCAGGCCGCGGGCAATAATATCCAGGTGCCCGAAGGCGATCGGGTCGAAGGTGCCGGGATAAACGCCGATGCGGTGTTTGTTTGCCATTTGGGGTTTTTAAATGAATTCCGGGTTTGAGGAAAGCCTATTCTTCTTCGCCGCCCTTATCTGCTTTATCTTCCTTGGCTTCGGTAGCTTCGGCACCTTCTTCAATTTCTTCTTCAA
>JAZFRG010000218.1:0-17015 GCA_036445535.1 Sphingomonadales bacterium | reverse complement strand
CTTTGACCCAAAGCGCTTGATCATTTATTTGACCTGAGCCTGGTTATGTTTGCCTCCCTGCTTTACGCTATTGGGGCGATTTTGTTGCGCCGTCTCTCGGGGGTTTCGGTGATGAACCTTCAGGGCTGGATTGGGTTAATAGGAATGGTCAGCGTCCTTAGCGTTTCATTTTTATTGGAAACCGGACAGATTGACGCCCTTGTTGCCAGCTCATGGCAGGCCAGAGGAGGGGTGATTTTTTCGGCACTTGGGTCATCGATTATTGGCCACGGCGGACTTTATTTTTTGATCAAACGCTATCCGGTTAGCACAGTTGCGCCTTTAACCCTTTTGTCGCAAATTTTTGCTGTCGCATCGGGGATCATTATTCTTGGTGAGGTCCTGACCACAAAAATGATTTTGGGCGGGCTTTTGACCTTTGGCGGGGTTGCTGTCATTCTGCTCCGGCAAAAGAAAAAATCAGAAACCAGGTTGGCCAAGCTTTCGGATGAAAAATGAAACAGGTTCCATCGCCAAACTTTGATAAGCGCAAAAGCGCCATCAACATGTTGCTGTTCCATTACACGGGGCGGCCGACGCTAGACGAAAGCCTGGCCTGGCTGACGGACCGGGACAAAAAGGTAAGCGCCCATTACCTAATCGGTGAAACCGGGGAAATTTATCAACTGGTGCCTGAAGGAATGCGCGCCTGGCACGCGGGGGTTTCCTATTGGGCGGGGAACATCGATATAAATTCTTGCTCAATCGGGATTGAAATCCAGAATCCGGGTCATGAATTTGGTTACCAGGATTTTTCGACCAAACAGATTGAAGCTCTGGTCTCACTATCAAAAGAGATTATTGCCCGTCACAGCATCCCGCGCACCCGGGTTCTGGGGCATTCAGATGTCGCCCCAACCCGGAAATTTGACCCCGGCGAAAAATTTCCCTGGGAAATGCTAAGTAGGGAGGGCATTGGCCGTTGGCCAGAAAAGGTTTCCCGGGCTAGCATCCCTGACCTGCAAACCTTTAAAACCTCCCTGGAGGATTTGGGGTTTGAAGTTTTGCAAGGGAAAGTCGAAGTTGCGATTAAGGCTTTTCAGCGTCATTGGCATCCGGAAAATGTCACGGGCCAGCCAAATGCTGAAACTTTTGCCCGGCTTAAGGCGCTACTTTAGGGGCCAGTTTCTTTTCCAGTCCCTTCACATAAAAAATAATCCAGATACTTGCGATAATGCCAAACAGGGCGCCGCCAGCGGCAGGTCCCGCCAAAGCGCCCGGGGCGCCAAACCATTGGCTGCCAAAATAGGCAAACGGGATGGTCCCTATAAAAGTTTTCCCCATGTTGATCCAGGTCGCATAAATAGGTTTTCCAAGATTGTTAAACCCGGCGTTGGCCACAAACTGGGCAGCCTGGAAGACAAAGGGTAGTGCCAGCCAGGTGCAGAAAAACCGGATAAGCTCAGCGGCCTCAGGGTCGGCCTTAAAGGCGACCACGATAAAATCCTGAAGCACAAACAATAGCCCGGCAATGATCACCGAATAAATCAGCGAAAATTGTAACGCCCGGTAAAAGGTTCGGTTGACCCGATCGAAAATTCGCGCCCCCAGATTTTGTCCAAAAATAGGCCCTACTGCCCCGGAGAGGGAAAACAAGACGCCAAAGACCACCGGGGCCAGGCGATTTAAAACCGAAGCGCCAGCAACGGCACTGTCGCCAAAACCTGCGATCACGTAAGTGATATAAATAGCCCCAATCGGGGTCGCAACATTGGTAACAATGGTTGGACCTGCAATGCGGGCAATGCGGCCAAAGTAGTGTTTGAAACTTTGAATATTAAATTTTGAATAAAGTTTATGGATATAAACCGCACCGTAAAGGGCAACTGCCAGCATGGTTAACCGACCCAGAAGCGAAGCCCAGGCTGCCCCTTCGATGCCCATATCAAGTCCGAAAATAAAAATCGGATCAAAAACTGCATTCACCGCGGCCCCGGACAGGGTCACAAACATTGCCCGTTTGGCGTCACCAACGCCTCGGAGCGCGCCATTGGCGCACATCATGATGGTGAAAAAGGGCACCGTAGGCAAAAGAATAAGAAGATAACTTTTAGCCAGATCCTTGGTTTCCCCGGCCGCCCCTATTCCCAACAGGATGGGGTCAAGAAAAACATATAAGAGGGTCATCATAAGGAGCGACATAAAACAGCCGAAAACATATACATTGGTCGCAGCTCGTTTGGCCCGCCCCAGCTTACGCCCCCCCACGCTTTGCGAGACCAGAGCGCCCATGGTGATCATCATCCCGATATTAACCGAGATCGTCAGCATCATGATATTGCCGGCAAAGCCAACGGCCGCCGTAATCGATGTGTTTTCAAGCAGGCTCAGGAAATAAATATCAACAAGATCAACCATAAAAAGCGCGATCAGGCCTATGCTTGATGCGAAGGTCATCACCAGAATGTGGCGGATCAAAGAGCCTTGAATAAATTTAGCTTTAACCATGGAACCCCTTTACCAGCCCTGAGGATACAAAATAGGAAAAACCGGAATTTGGGGGTAGGGAACTAACTTTAATTACCGTCGTCCTCATCTTCGCCTCGAAGATCCTGATTGGTGTGCCGGGCATTGGCGGTATCACCAATGAGGCCATCGGGTAAATCCTTGACCAAATCTTTGGTTACCGGGCCCAACTGGTCTTCCTGAACCGCAAGCGGGCCTTCGCGTTCTTTTTTGTTACCGGAGCAGGCCCCGGTAATAAGCGCGCCAATAATCAAACCAATAATAAAATTTGCCCGGGTCATGAAAAAAAGTCCTGTCTTTTTTTGAGAGGGGGAATGTGCCTGAGTACGCCCCAATCTGCAAGGAAAAATCGCTGGGGCTTGCCTAAAATGCAGAAAATATTATATACCCCTCGGGTCAGACGGCCGGATGGCTGCTGTAGCAATACAGAGGAAAGTCCGGGCTCCACGGAGACACGGTGCCGGGTAACCCCCGGCCAGGGCAACCTGAGGGAAAGTGCCACAGAAAATATACCGCCTGCTTGCAGGTAAGGTTGAAAAGGTGCGGTAAGAGCGCACCGCGCTTCTGGCAACAGAAGTGGCAGGGTAAACCCCACCGGGAGCAAGACCAAATAGGAATGTATATGTGCCGTCTCCGGCGCGCATTCGGGTAGGTTGCTTGAGGCGCTTGGTAACAAGCGTCCCAGATGAATAGCCATCCCCCTGGTTCGCCAGGCGGACAGAACCCGGCTTACAGGCCGTCTGACCTTTTTTATAGGATGAAAAATTTGCGGATGTTTTTGGGTGGAACCAGGCATTGGTTTTTTTTGCCCAGTATTTTGTAGCGGTTCTTTGCCACCAGCATATAAAGCCAATCGCGAAACCCCTTTGGAATGCCCTCGACTAATTTGCCCAAAGTTGGCCACGGTTGGTTTAGCTTCTTGGAAAGCTGAATTACGGCGTCTGATTTGGTGTGAATATTTCCCTTAGAGATGAAAATAAAAGTTTCAAAGGTATCAAGAGGAAACCCTAAATTCTTAAGAGTTGTTTGCCCAGGACCGCTTTGCATCGGACAGAACCTAACGCTATCATTTATGAGCCGGGGTAGGCTAAAGAGAACCGAGCCCGAGCAAAAATTACACACCCCGTCGAACATCATAATATCGAACTCAGCCATTTGCTTTTTCGTGATTGGGCTTGCCATTTGCTCTTTTTTCCAAAAATCCTAGCTGGATTCATCCGGTTTTTTCACTCTAGGGCCTTATTAACTATTTGTTAATACCTTGGTTTTCTGCGGGTTTTGATGTGTTTTCCCATTGACTCCCATATATTCCCATGATATCCCATATAAATCCATAGAAAAGGCGTGAACCCAGACCCGCACAATTTGAGCGTCTGGTGGGAGCAAAAGTTTAACCGCGCCTTGGGATATGCGGGTGTGAGATATGGAGCGAGAGAGTGTTGAAATTCCTTTCAACCGCCACCAACAGGGTGGATTCCAAAGGCCGGGTATCGGTACCCGCGACCTTTCGCTCGAACATACCCCAGGAAGGTTACCAGGGGGTAGTGGTGTACAGATCCTTTAAACATGACTGCATCGAAGGTGCTGACATTTCCTTTATGGAACTGCTTTCTGAACGCATTCATGGCGACTTTGGATTTTTCTCAGACGAAAACGAAGCCCTGGCCACGGTGCTCCTGGGCCAATCTTCTCCCTTAAATTTTGACCCTGAGGGCCGCATTCATGTGCCCCAGGAATTATTGGATCATGCCGGCATTACAGAAAAGGCCACCTTTGTTGGTCTTGGCAAGAAATTCCAGATTTGGGAACCGGAAGCTTATAAGCGCCATTATGAGGCGCAACTGAAAATTGCCAAAGCGGAGGCTAAAAACCTGGGTCCGGTATCCAAAAGAGATCGGAGCGAGAACTGATGGCCATGGGGGGAAAACATATTCCGGTCATGTTGCCTGAGGTTCTTGAGGGCCTTCAGCCCAAAGACAATGCCATTTATGTCGACGGCACGTTTGGCGGTGGAGGTTACACTGCAGCCATTCTGGAAAGCGCTGATTGCAAAGTTTTTGCCATCGATCGTGACCCGGAGGCCATCGCCCGGGGTCGTGAACTTGAGAAGAAATTTGGTCCACGCCTGAAACTCATCGAAGGCTGTTTTTCCGACATGGAAGCTTTGATATTGGCAGAGGGCGCGAACAAGGTTGACGGCATTGCACTTGATATTGGGGTTTCTTCATTTCAGTTAGAGGATGCCGCCCGCGGGTTTTCGTTCATGCGCGATGGTCCCCTTGATATGCGCATGGAGCGTGACGGTGAAAGCGCGGCAGATGTTGTAAATTCCTTTTTCGAAAAAGACCTGGCGGATATTTTTTATAAATACGGCGAGGAACATCGCTCGCGTCGCGTTGCCAAAGCCATTGTAATGGCCCGTGCTGAAAATCCCATAACGACAACGGCCCAACTTTCAGAAATTGTTTCAAAAGCCTTGGGCGGGAAAGGGGCTAGCAAGACCCATCCTGCCACCAAGGTTTTCCAAGCACTGCGGATTTATGTCAATGCCGAGCTGGATGAGCTGGAAGCCGGCCTTTTGGCAGCCGTGAATTTATTAAAAGAAGGCGGCCGCTTGGTTGTCGTTTCCTTTCATTCTTTGGAAGACCGCATGGTCAAAAGATTTTTTAACAAACTCAGTGGAAATATCCCGCAGGGCTCGCGCCACTCTCCTCCTGATGCAACACCCGGTAAATGGCGCGGGCCCACCCTTATTCTCGAGCGCAAAAAGGCGCTTAAAGCCAGTGAAATGGAGCAAAAACTTAACCCCAGGGCGCGTTCGGCCCGGCTTCGGGTTGCCATCAGAACCTCAGAAGTTTTGGAAGGGGTTTAGGTTATGAGGCCGAAGATGTCCCACGCTATCTTTCTCGTTCTAATCGCCTTCGGCGGCCTGTTTTATATGAAATTTATGGTCGAAGAAAAAGAACAGCATTTAAGCACCATGAAGGCTGAGTATCTGGCCGATCAAAAAGCGCTCCGCGTTTTGAAAGCTGAATGGGCCTACCTTAATTCACCTGAATATTTACAAACCATGGCAGAAAAATACTTGATGCTTAAACCGCTTGGCTCAAAACAAGTGGTTACCTGGTTCGATGAGGTGCCGAACCGACCTTATGACAGTCCGGCCCTTGCTATCGCCTTTCAAAATCCTGGCGGTGAAAATTCACCGCTAGAAAAAATTTCATCATTACCACCGGGGGAGGGCGAAGAACCATGAGGTCCGGGCAGGCGCAATCAAACAGAATGAATGTTCAAACCAGCGCGGCGATGGAAATTGTCCGCAACCGGTTGATGGTGGCTGTCTTTCTTTTTCTTGGAATCTTTGTCCTTTTAAGCGCGCGCATGGTTGCCCTTGGAATTTCGGGCGGGGAACGGGTCGAGGATGGTTTGGGGGCAATCCCCTTTTACGAGGCGGCGCGGGCTGATATTTTAGATGTGAATGGCACCGTTCTGGCTACCAATCTTGAAATTTACTCACTTTATGCTGATCCGACCAGGGTTTTAAATGCCCTGGAAGCAATCTCCAAATTATCGTTGGTTTTTCCCGACTTGAATGAACCCCAGCTTTTGGCGCGCCTGACATCGGGAAAGAGATTTGTTTGGATAAAACGAAAATTAACCCCCAATCAAAAATGGCAGGTAAATGCATTAGGAATCCCTGGATTTTTCTTCCAAACCGAAGAAGAGCGGGTTTACCCCCAAGGGTCATTGTTCTCGCATGTTATTGGTTTTGTTGATGTCGATGGTAAGGGCCTTGGCGGGGTAGAGCGTTATTTTAATTCTACATTGACAGATGAAGTGGGCCGCGATGAAGGCTTAAGGCTGACCCTGGATACCCGGATCCAGCATGCCCTACGGGATGAAATGGCCAAAGCTGTTGAAAAATTTCAAGCCAAAGGGTCCGCTGGGGTAATTATGGATATTAAAACCGGGGCGGTCCTGGCGATGGTTTCCTTGCCTGATTTTGACCCCAATCATCCTGGCGATGCCCTGCCAGACCAAAAGTTCAATCGCGCCTCGCAGGGGGTTTATGAGCTGGGTTCGATATTTAAAATTTTAACGGTAGCAACCGCACTTGAAACCGGGGCGGTGACCTTGAAAGATGGTTATGATGCTACTTATCCCTTAAGGATTGCCAGCTTTACGATCCGGGATGATCACCCGCAGAAACGTTACCTGACGGTTCCCGAGATTTTTATTTTCTCATCCAATATTGGCGCTGCCCAAATGGCGCTGGATATTGGCAAAGAAAACCAGCAGGATTTTTTCAGGAAGCTTGGACTTCTCCAGCGGCCATATTTTGAACTCTCCGAAGTGGGCCAGCCGCTTTACCCAACGTATTGGCGGGAGATTAACACGATGACTGCGGCTTATGGCCATGGCATTGCGATTAGCCCTTTGCAAATGGCCTCAGCAATAGCTGCAACCGTTAACGGCGGGCACCTTATTCCAGCCACATTAAGTGCTGACAATCCGGTTTTTTATGATGCGGGGGAACAGGTATTTTCCGCTGAGGTTAGCGAAAAAATGCGCGCCCTGATGCGCCTAACAGTAACTGAAGGAACAGGCAAACAAGCCAATGTCCCTGGTTATCTGGTGGGTGGAAAAACCGGCACCGCGGAAAAGGCCGGGGTTGGGGCCTACCAGGAGCATGCCCTGATGTCTTCTTTTGTCGGCGTGTTTCCGATGGATGCCCCAAAATATCTGGTGCTGATAGTTGTCGATGAACCCATTGGCACTAAAGACACTTACAATTTTGCCGGCGGGGGCTGGGTTGCGGCGCCCTCAGTTGGCCGTGTTATTGCCCGGATTGCGCCGCTTCTTGGGGTTAAGCCAATTTCCCAAGAGGTCAATGGCTATCAGGACGTTGCATTTTTAATCGATAAGGAGGCCGCCCGCTAGGGTGGAATAATTTTGGATATGCTTTTATCAAAATTAACAGGTGAAAAGACAAAGGGGGCGGCCTTAGAGATTGAAGGACTTACCCTTGATAGCCGCGCGGTCAAACCCGGTTTTCTTTTCGCTGCGGTTCCCGGCGAAAAAACCGATGGCATAAAGTTCATTAAAGAGGCCGTGAAGAAGGGTGCCGTAGCAGTCCTGACCGACATCGGAGATGAGATTAATGTCAAGGGTGCAGTGCACATTTCAGACCCCAACCCCAGGGCAGCTTTTGCAAAAATGGTTGCTGCTTTTTATGGCCAGCAACCAAAAACAATGGCTGCGATAACCGGCACCAACGGAAAAACCTCAGCGGCTCATTTTGTTCGCCAACTTTGGGCTTTTATGGGGGTCAAGTCTGGATCAATTGGAACCCTAGGGGTTGTTTCAGAAGGTTTGAATTATTCCATTGGGTTGACAACCCCCGAGCCCGTTGATCTGCATTTTGCACTAAAAGAAATGGTCAATCACAAGGTTAGTCATGCCGTAATTGAGACCTCCTCCCACGGCCTTTCGCAGTTTCGGGTAGATGGCATCAAATTTAATATCGCCGGGTTTACCAACTTGACCCAGGACCATATGGATTATCATGCCGATGAGGAAAATTATTTTGCTGCCAAGAGGCGTCTTTTCGATGAGCTTTTACGCGACAAGGGCACCGGGGTTATCAATGCCGACAATCCCTTTGGCAAAAGGCTTAAGGCTTCTTTAGAGGAACGCGGGGTTAAAACCCTGACCGTTGGACGGCGGGCCGCGGACCTAACGCTTCATGAAAGCACCCCAGCCAAAGGCGGCCAGAAGTTGGTTTTTTCCTTCAAGGGTAAAAAACATCAAATCCAGTTCCCGGTTGTTGGCTCGTTTCAGGGCGACAATGTTATGTTGGCGGCTGCCATTGTGATTGCCTCTGGCTTTGAGGCAGAAAAGGTTTTTGCCCGGCTTTATTATCTGGCCGGTGTCCCGGGTCGAATGGAAAAAGTAGCCGACACCCCATATGGCGGTGAGGTTTATATCGATTACGCGCATACCCCGGATGGGTTATCGAACGCCCTAACATCCATTCGTCAAAACACCTTTGGAAAATTACATCTAATCTTTGGCTGTGGGGGCAATCGCGATCAGGGTAAGCGTTCAAAAATGGGGGCAATAGCAGAAACCCAGGCCGACTTTGTTTATGTCGCTGATGACAATCCCCGGTTTGAGAATCCGATGGATATCCGGCAGGAAATTTTAGTGGCTTGCCCAACCGGTCAGGAATTTGTGGACCGGGGGGATGCCATTCGCTTTGGCGTCAGAGCTCTGAAACAAGATGATGTTTTAATTATTACCGGCAAGGGCAACGAAACCGGTCAAATCATTGGCGACAAGGTTTTACCTTTTTCGGACAAAGACGTGGTCAGAGAAACAATCTCGGCCATGATGAAGGAAGTAGCATGAACGATTATCTTTGGACTTTTACAGAAATCCTTAAAAGCATTGATGGCTATGGCCCGGTCACTGGCGGTGTGTTTGGTATAGCTATTGATAACCGTGAAACCTATCCTGGCGACCTTTTTATTGCCCTTCCAGGAAATCGAACTGATGGCCATAAATTTGTCAAAAAAGCTTTTGGTATGGGTGCCGCGGCTGCTCTGGTTTCCAAAAAGCCTCGCGGGCTCAGGTCCAACGATCCCAGATTAATCTGGGTTCCTGATACCTATGAGGCGCTTTTGAAAATGGCTGCAACGGCGCGAGTGCGTAGTGCCGCGAAAATCATTGCTGTTACTGGGACTGCCGGGAAAACGGGAACCAAGGATGCATTGGCGGCAGCTCTCGGGATGCGGGGGTTGACCCATTCATCGATCAAAAGTTTTAACAACCATGTCGGTGTTCCTTTAAGTTTGGCCCGCCTGCCAAGAAACGCTGAGTTCGGGGTTTTTGAGGTGGGCATGAGTGCGCCCGGCGACATAGCGCCCCTGGCGCGATTGATCCGACCACACGTTGCACTGATCACCACCATTGGTGCCGGTCATTTGGGGGCGTTTGCCTCGGAAGAGGAAATTGCCCGCGAAAAAGCAGCTATTTTTGAAGGACTAAGTACCGCTGGGACAGTAATCCTGAACCGGGACAACACCCAATTTGTGCTTTTGAAAAATTTGGCAACATCGCGCGGAATCAAACGCATTTTGGATTTTTCGACCCATGATCTGGCTGCTACAGCGATCCTTTTAGAGCGCCAGACCGATGGCCGTTCCTCGCAGGTAGCGGCAAAAATTGGCGGAGTAAGGGTTGATTACAGGATTGCCCTTCCGGGCAGGCATTGGGTTACCAATTCGCTGGGCGTTTTGGTTGCCGTCGAGGCCCTCGGTGGTGACCTGGGTTTAGCTGGCCTGGCGTTGGCCACCCTGGTTCCCCAAGATGGCCGCGGTGCGCTTTACGATATTTTGTCGGACCAGAAAAACTTTCAGGTTGTTGATGAAAGCTACAATGCTAACCCCGCTTCAATGGCGGCCACTCTGGAGGTTTTTGCAGAATTGAAACCCCATGTGGGCTTGGGTAGAAAAATTGCGGTTCTTGGGGATATGGAAGAACTTGGCAGCCGGGCTGGCGATGAACACCTGTCCTTAATTCCGATGATTCTGGCCGCCAAGGTGGATGTCCTTTATTTAAAGGGCAAACGTATGGGGGCGCTGCAGAAGGCCCTTAAAAAAGAGATTAAAATCGTTGCTATGAAATCCAATGCCGGCATTTTCAAGCGGCTTTCTAAAGATATCGAGGATGGGGATTTGATCCTGGTTAAGGGATCCAGGGCAGGCGGTCTGGATGAAATTGTCGATCAACTTTTGGCACTTCACGAGGAAACAGAATCCGAAACGAATGAGAAAATCGGCTGGGGCGCGCCGGTTGCTGCAGCGGAATGAGCGGGAAGGGGGGAAAATGTTTTATGAATTTTTAGAGCCTTTGGCCGACCAATACGGGTTTTTTAACCTGTTCCGGTACCTGACTTTTAGAACCGGTGGTGCGCTAATGACCGCGCTTATCATTTCTATGGTTTTCGGCGGTCCGTTTATCAGAATGCTGAAAACCAAACAAAAAAAAGGCCAACCGATCCGCGACGATGGGCCCCAGGGCCATATCCTGCAAAAACAAGGGACGCCGACGATGGGTGGTTTCCTGATCCTGATCGCCCTCGTCACCTCAACCCTTTTATGGGTCGACCTTTCCAATACGTTTGTTTGGGCGGCGTTGGCCGTGACCCTCAGTTTTGGGCTCATTGGTTTTATAGATGATTATAAAAAGATTACAGGGTCTTCGGCAAAAGGCATGTCCGGAAGGTTGAAATTCGGGATTGAAGCGGTGATCGCAAGCGCGGTTGCCTATTGGGTTTTTCAAACCATTGATCCGGGGCTTTCCGTGCCCTTCCTAAAAGATATTCTTATCAATCTTGGTTGGTTTGCCATCCCCTTTGCCGCTTTTGTTATTGTTGGCACTTCCAATGCGGTGAATTTAACCGACGGGCTGGATGGCTTGGCTATTATGCCTGTGATTATTGCCGCCTCTGCTTTTGGGCTGATTGCCTACCTTGTTGGCAACGCGGTTTATTCCGATTACCTGCAAATCATTCAAATCCCGGGCGCTGGTGAGCTGGCGGTCTTTACCGGGGCTATTATTGGGGCTGGCCTTGGCTTCCTTTGGTTTAACGCCCCGCCGGCGATGGTTTTCATGGGCGATACCGGGTCTTTATCCTTAGGCGGCGCACTGGGGACGGTTTCAGTAATCGTCAAACACGAACTGGTTTTGGCGATCATAGGTGGCCTTTTTGTCCTCGAGGCGGTTTCGGTGATGGCCCAGGTCGCCTCTTTTAAATTAACCGGAAAAAGAATTTTTAGAATGGCTCCGCTGCACCATCACTTCGAGGAAAAGGGGTGGGCGGAACCAACAATTGTTATTCGCTTTTGGATTATCGCCTTGATCCTGGCGCTAATCGGTTTATCGAGTTTGAAACTGAGGTAACGAGATGATTGTGGTGGGCGCATATCAGAATAAAAAGGTTGGGGTCTTCGGGTTGGCCCGCTCCGGCCTTGCTGCTTGCCGTTCCCTGGCTGCTGGCGGAGCCGAAGTTTTGGCTTGGGACGATAACCGGGTCCAACGGGACCAGGGCCCAACCGCCCCGATTGACCTTTATGGCGCAGATTTTTTGAAACTTTCCGCCCTTGTGGTTTCGCCGGGAGTTCCTTTAACGTATCCAGAACCCCATGCATTGGTCTTGAAAGCTCGGACAGACAATGTCCCGGTTATTGGCGATATCGAACTGTTTGCATTTGCCAGGGCCGACCTGCCTAAACACCAGGTGGTTGGGGTTACCGGGACAAATGGTAAATCAACCACCACAGCGCTTTTAACCCATGTCCTGAAATTCAATAATTATTTAGCTCTTGCGGCCGGAAACATAGGTATTCCGGTCCTAGATATTGATCCACTGGAAGAGGGCGGTATTTATGTTTTTGAGTTGTCTTCTTTCCAGCTGGATCAAACCAACAGCCTACAGCCCGAGGTCGCGATTCTTTTAAATATCAGCCCCGACCATCTGGATCGCCATGGCACTATGGATGAATACGTTTCGGCCAAACGCCAAATTTTCGAAATGCAGTCCGAGGGTGGGCTTGCGATTATTGGTGTTGATGACACGTATGGGCGGGAAATGGTGGCAACGCTGGCACAAAAAGTTATTCCAATTTCCTGTGAAAAAGCTGTGGAAAATGGTGTTTATGTCCTCGGCGGCGTTCTTTATGACGCCACCGAGGGCCCCGCCAAGAAAATGGGCCCGCTTGGTAATAACCGCGCCCTTAGGGGCACCCACAATGGTCAAAATGCCGCCGCTGTTTATGCTGCGGCCAAGACCCTTGGGGTTAGAAAAGAGAATATCATCCCCGCCTTTGACAGTTTTCAGGGCCTTCCCCACCGGCTTGAGATTGTTGCGGAGGATAAGGGGATTGTCTTTATTAATGATAGCAAAGCTTCGAATACCGGCTCAGCGTTAAGATCCCTTGAAGCCTTTGAGGATGTTTATTGGATCGTTGGCGGGCTCTTTAAAGAAGACACACTTGAAATGTTTGAACCTGTTTTGGGTCATGTAAAAAAGGCTTTCCTGATCGGGGAAGACGATACCATGTTCCGTGATTTCCTGACCGGAAAGGTCACTTACTTGCGTTGCCATACGCTGGATATTGCGGTCAAAAACGCGGCTAAGGAAGCTAAACAAAACGGGGGTGGAGTGGTGCTTTTGGCACCCGCCTGTGCCTCGTTTGATCAGTTTAAAAACTTTGAACATAGGGGTGAAACCTTCCGTGAAACCGCGCTTGAAATTATCAAAGGGGAAAACGCATGACGCCTTTTGCCCGCGCCGACCAAAGCATGATTTCCCGTTGGTGGTGGACCGTCGACCGCTGGCTTATTCTGGCCTTGTTGCTTCTTATCAGCGTTGGGCTTTTACTCAATATTGCCGCAAGTCCGTCGGTCGCTGAGCGTCTCGGGCTTGAGAGTTTCCATTTCACGTTCCGGCAGGTGATTTTCTTAAGCGGTTCGATCTTGGTCATGTTTGTCATTTCCCTGATGCAGACCATTACGGTGAGGCGATTGGCAACGCTGATGTTTCCGGTTTTCCTCTTGCTGGTTTATGCAACAATTTTCTTTGCCCCTGAGATCAAAGGCGCAACCCGTTGGTTGCCGATAGGAAATTTCACGCTCCAACCCTCAGAATTCCTGAAACCCGCCTTTATTGTGGTCATTGGTTGGATGCTTTCAGAACAACTAAAAAACCCTAGGTTCCCAGGCCGGAAGATCTCATTGGGACTATTTGGTTTAGTTTTACTGGGGCTTGTTTTACAGCCCGATTTTGGTCAGGCAGTCTTAATCTCGATGGTTTTTGCTGCCCAATTGGTGGCCTCCGGGTTGCCCCTGCTATGGGTGGGGGCTTTCGGGGTTACCGGCATTAGCGCAATGATTATCGGGTACTTCCAGGTGCCCCATATCCAGTCGCGGATTGATGCCTTTTTGAGTCCGGAAACGGCAGATACCTACCAGATAGATACCGCTTTGAATGCCATGAAATCCGGCGGTTTTTTAGGCCTTGGCCCGGGTGAGGGCGATGTTAAGAAAATTCTGCCCGATGCCCATACCGACTTTATCTTTGCGGTTGCCGGGGAAGAGTTTGGTATGCTTGCCTGTATCGGTATCCTGCTTCTATTCATCGTTATTGTGGTGCGCGGGCTCTCCCACCTTCTGGAGGAAGAAAACCCCTTTGTGGTCATTGGTGCCGGTGGCCTTATTATGCTTTTTGGCCTTCAAGCGCTGATCAACATAGGCGTTAATCTGGCGGTTATTCCAGCCAAGGGAATGACCTTGCCGTTCATTAGCTATGGCGGCTCCTCCGCCTTTGCGCTTGCCATAACCATGGGGATGGTCTTGGCGCTGACACGCCGAAACCGTTTTTTGAAAGACAAACGTGCCCTAAATGTCAGGAGGCGAAAATGAGGAAACGTCCCCTGACCTTTATCCTGGCAGCTGGGGGTACCGCCGGGCATATGTTCCCGGCCGATGCTTTGAAGGATGAGCTGATTAAACGAGGCTACCGGGTTTTACTTTTTACTGACGCCCGTGGCACCGTTTTCCCGGATTTATTTGAAGGAGTGGAGACCCACCTGATCGAAAGCGGGACCTTTTCCACAGGCAGTTTCTTGGGAAAACTAAAAACCGGGTGGAACCTTCTCAAAGGAAGCTTAAAGGCTTCGTGGTTGTTATTTAAAATCAGCCCGGCCGGGGTTGTTGGCTTTGGTGGCTACCCTGTGGTGCCAACCATGGCAGCGGCCAGATTATGGACCATTCCCTATTGTCTGCATGAACAAAACGCAGTTTTGGGTCGTGCCAATCGCCTGATGGCGGGAAAAGCCAAGGCCATAGCACTATCTTTTGCCAAAACCAGAAAACTGAAAGGGTCAAAACGCTTAACCACCAAAGTGATCGGCAACCCGGTTCGTGGGTCGATTATTGAACTGGGCAACAAACCTTACCCCAGCCAGGGTAAGGATTATGTCATCCGGCTTCTGGTCTTTGGCGGGAGCCAAGGTGCGAGGGTCTTTAGCAATGTTGTGCCAGAAGCCTTGTCGATGCTCCCGAAAGCGGTTCGGGGACGGCTTCAGGTCACCCAGCAATGCCGTAAAGAAGATATTGAGCGCGTTGAGGTTTCCTATAGAAATGCCGGCATCGCCGCAGAGGTTTTTGAATATATCCGTGATATTCCAGGTCGTCTGCAATGGTCGCATTTGGTGATTTCCCGCGCTGGGGCAACCTCGTTATTTGAATTAGCGGCCGCCGGCAGGCCTTCAATTCTGGTGCCCCTGCCGGGTGCCATGGATGATCATCAAAGTGCCAATGCCAGGGTCATGGAAGCCGCAGGCGGGGGCTGGATGATGCCAGAGGCTGAGTTTACTTCGCCCGGGCTGGCCAAGCTTATTCAAAAGCTTTCCTTAAAACCCGATGCTTTGAAAAAAGCTGGAAAAGCCGCGCTTTCCATAAGCCATCCTAGCGCAGTGGAAAAACTGGCGGATCTTGTTGAAAACATGGCAATCCCATCGATTGCCAGATCGCGGCGGAAAAAAGGGGCAAAAGCAAAGGATTCCAAAAAACAGAATTTAAAAAGGGTGCTGGCATGAGAAAAGTTCCCTTTGACATAGGCACAGTCCACTTCACCGGCATCGGCGGCATCGGAATGTCGGGGATTGCCGAGGTGATGCATAATCTTGGTTACAAGGTTCAAGGCAGTGATATTTCCGAGAACGCCAATGTGAAGCGCTTAAAAGCCATGGGCATTGAAGTTAGTACCAAACAAAAAGGCGAGAATGTTGAAAACGCCAATGTAATTGTCGTCTCGACCGCGATTAAAAAAGACAATCCTGAGGTTATTGCCGCCCGGGAAAAAATGATTCCGGTTGTGCCGCGCTCGGAAATGCTGGCTGAATTAATGCGCCTCAAGTGGTGTGTGTCAATTGCCGGAACCCACGGAAAAACTACTACAACGTCGATGATGGCAATGGTTTTGGATGCTTCTGGCTTTGATCCAACGGTGATTAACGGCGGGATTATTAATGCTTACGGAACCAATGCCAGAATTGGTGCGGGGGATTGGATGGTGGTTGAGGCGGATGAAAGCGATGGTACCTTTGTCCGGCTTCCGGCGACCGTTGCTATTGTCACAAATATTGATCCAGAGCACCTGGATTATTGGGGGACTTTTGGGAGGTTAAAAGAAGCCTTTGCCACCTTTGTCGAAGGCATACCCTTTTATGGCGTTGCCGTTTTATGCATCGACCATCCAGAGGTCCAGGCCTTGATCCCTGAAGTTTCGGACCGGAAAATTATTACCTACGGGTTTTTGCCCGAGGCCGATGTCAGGATCGTCAATGAAAGTGCTGAAGGCGGCACCATGAAGTTCGATATTATCACCAGTGACCGACTAAGGGGCGGCACCCGGACCATTGAAGGGTTGGTTTTAAATATGCCCGGGCGCCACAATGTCCAAAATGCCGCAGCTGCGATTGCTGCCGGATTAGAAATGGGGGTCGCCGAAGACGCCTTACGCCAGGCCTTCAAAACCTTTTCGGGGGTCAAGCGGCGCTTTACCAAAACCGGGATTCATAAGGGCATTACAGTGATTGATGATTACGCCCACCACCCGGTTGAAATTTCAGCGGTCTTAAAAGCCGGCCGTGAAATAGTCGAGGGGCGGATTATCGCCGTGGTTCAACCCCACCGTTACACCAGGTTATCAAGCCTGTTCGAGGAATTTTGCCTAGCCTTTGGGGATGCTGATGAAGTAGTTGTCGCCCCGGTTTATGAAGCGGGCGAGAAACCGATAAAAGGGATTACCCATAAAACATTTGCGGAAAGCCTACGGGGTCATGGCCATCGCCATGTTCATACCATTGAGACCGAAGAGGATCTTGGCCCGCTCATTCTCAAAAATGCCGTTGAGGGGGATCTTGTTATTTGTCTGGGTGCTGGAAGCATTACTGCCTGGGCCAACCGGCTGCCAAAAACCCTTGCAAACCTTGATAAGAGTGGGGGAGGGGTATGATGCCACAAGCTAAAACCACTTCTCTGATTGGGACCCTTCCAAGTGTCATGGGCCAGTATCTGGAGGGTGCTGATTTATCAAACATGGTCTGGTTCAGGACCGGCGGACCGGCCGAAGTATTGTTCAGACCCAAGAATTTGGAGGATTTAAAGGGGTTCCTGAAAACTACTTCACCAGACCTTCCCATTACCATGGTTGGGGTCGGATCAAACCTTCTGATCCGCGACAAGGGTATCGAAGGGGTGGTTATCAAGCTTGGAAAACCGTTTGCTGACATCACCATTGAGGGTGATTTGGGTACCGCTGGGGCCGGGGCCATGGATGTTACGGTTGCCTTTGCCGCCGCTGAGGTTTCCATTGAAGGGTTGGAGTTCTTAAGGGGGATCCCGGGCACCATTGGGGGCGCACTTCGGATGAATGCAGG
>JAZFRG010000217.1:0-2652 GCA_036445535.1 Sphingomonadales bacterium | reverse complement strand
AGCCTATGGCGGCTGGCAAAAATTCAGATTACCCGTGATGAAAAAACCGAGGCGCTGGCAACCTTGGAAAAAGCCATTGGATTAAATCCCACTTCGATCGAACTGAAACTTGAAGTGGCCAAGCTTTTTATTCGCCTTGGCGCTTACGAAAAGGCGCTCCGGCACCTTGAGGCTGGCCTCGGGTTAAACGAGTTTCACCAGGAACTAATCGCTTATCAGGTTATGTGCTGGCGGCTTTTGGGCGATGAGCAAGCCGGATTAATGAACAATTTTGACGCCTTTGTAGTCTCGTCAAAAATCCCTGTGCCCGATGGTTATAAAGATTTGGCCGAATTTAATAAGGCACTTTTGCGGGTTCTCGATGATTTCCACAAACCGGAACTTAGCCCGCTGGGCCAGTCGCTGCGCCATGGCACACAAACCCTGACCAGCCTGTTTTCCATGGAGGTTAAGGAAATTCAGGAAGCCCGCCAAGCCCTGTCCAAAACGATTAAATCTTATATTGAAGGGTTGCCGGACAGCAAAACCCACCCTTTTTTAAAAAGAAAAAACACAAATTTTGAATTTTCCGGGTCCTGGTCGATCCAGCTTAAAGACCAGGGATTTCATATCAACCATGTTCACCCCGAAGGCTGGATCAGTACCTCATATTATGTCGACGTGCCCCGGGTCATAACCAAGGGGACCGACCACGGGGGCTGTATAAAATTCGGGGAAAGCCCGCTTAAGCTGGGGGAGCGCGAAGAAATTGGCAAGATTATCCGGCCCGAGGTGGGTTTGCTTGTTATGTTCCCATCTTATATGTTTCACGGGACGTTTCCCTTTTCTTCCCCTGAGACCCGGACGACAATGCCCTTTGACATCATCCCGGTCTAAAATTAGAAAAGGGAAAGCCAGAGTAAAGAACCGGCCTTAAGGATCAAGACTTTAAATGCAGGAAAAAATTCAACAACTTTTAAAGGACGCCCTGGCCTGCCAGCAGCGGGGCGACCTGGCCGGGGCTGAACAGGCCTGCCGGACCATTCTGGGGCTGGATCAGAACCAAGCCGATGCTTTGCAATTTTTAGGATTGATTGAAGAAACCAAGGGAAATCTGGTTGAAGCCCGGGAGTTAATGGAAAAATCGCTCGCTGTTTACCCAAACCAGCCCCATGTCTTGAATAACCTGGCCAACCTTTTCCACGATACCGCGGAAAGCGAAAAGGCCATAGAATTTTTAAAGAAAGCGTTAGCCTTGCAGCCGGCTTATTGGGATGCTTGGTTCAATCTGGGGAAGGTTTATTTTGACCTGGAAAATTATGATGAAGCCGAACCCGCCCTGATAAAGGCGCGGGATAACTGGCACACCAACGAGCCCAGAGCCCATACTTTACTGGGCAGTCTTTACCAAAACCGCGGCGACTTTGACCAGGCCAACCAAAATTTTCTGAAAGCGCTGGAAATCAACCCTAGCCATTTTAATGCCCTGCATAATTATGGGTTATCCCTGAAAATGCAGCAAAGATGCACGGAAGCTTTAAGTTATTACGCCAAAGCATTGGCGCTTCGGGCCACCGTGCCTGAGCTTTTTTATAACATCGCCAATGCCCACTATGAACTGGGAGACATTAAAGCGGCGATCGAGAATTATAAAAACGCGTTAGATTTAAATCCCGCTTTTCTGGAAGCCCATTTCGCCCTGAATGAAGTTCTTTGGCGGGCGGGGGAAAAGGACGATTACGTTAAATCTTACCGGGAAGCGGTCAAGAAAACACCGAAATCCATTCCCTTAAGAATCCAGTACCTGGATAGCCTTCTTAAAGCAGATCGGTTTGAGGAGGCTGAGAGTGTTTTAGCAGAAACCATCTCCTTGGACCCCTCAAATGCCAAGCTTTGGCACATCAGGGCCAAGGTTCTGAGCAGGAGGGGCGAAAGCCATAAAACCCTGGAAGCCCTCGAAAAAGCCATTGAACTTGAACCGGAAACCGTTTCCTTTCGAAAGGATCTGTCTAAAATTCTAATCCAAGTCGGGCGGCCCGAAAAGGCCCTAAGGCAAATGGAACTGGCTCAGAAAATTGCCCCCCATAATCAGGAAATTTTAGCCTATTTGGGTCTGTGCTGGCGGCTTTTGGATAATCAAAAAGACTCTTGGCTGAATGACTTTGAAAAGTTTGTCAGGGCCTATAAAATACCGACACCCCCTGGCTATGCCAACCTTCCTGAATTTAATAGGGCTTTAAACCGGGCGCTGGATAAATTTCATACCGATAAAGAACAACCTTCCGACCAAACCCTCAGGGGGGGCACCCAAAGTATCGCAGGATTGTTGGACAAAAATGTCAAAGAAATTAAGGAAGCTCGGCAAAGTTTCGAGAAAACCATCAGCCGGTATATTTCAGAACTCCCGGATGACCCTAGCCACCCCCTTTTAAGTCGAAAGTCTGACAAGTTTACCTTTGCCGGGTCATGGTCGATCCGTCTCAAGGATGAGGGATTTCATGTCAATCACACCCACCCCGAAGGGTGGATAAGCTCCTCCTATTATGTTTCGCTGCCAGATCAGGTGAAGGAAGGCAAGGACCAGCAGGGCTGGATAAAATTTGGTGAAAGTCCTCTGGAATTGGGCGTCCGTGAACATATTGGAAAAATTGTCCAGCCTGAAGAGGGCTTACT
>JAZFRG010000216.1:0-2489 GCA_036445535.1 Sphingomonadales bacterium | reverse complement strand
TGGTGCGGCCCCTGAAGAGGTCGATCGGTAGCGGTGGCTTCGGTGGTTTCCTGGGTAAAGAACCAGCCAATTTGGCGCACTGCCAAAACTTCATCCAGGGGCTCGGGACTTAAAATACTACGCCGGTCGGTTAGCGCCACCAGGTAATACCCCCCCGGTGTTTTGATCGGCTGGGAAACATCCAGGATCTCCATATCCTTGAGGGCAGCCATGATTTCAGGGGCCATCTGGCTTTCGGAAATCCAGCCCAGGTCGCCGCCTTGAGCCGACGTGGTTGATTGTGAAAACTGACGGGCCATTTCGCCGAACCTAAAAGCGTCGCCCATTTGCTCGCGAATTCTTTGCGCGGTCTCGCGGACCCGGTCATCCTGGGTCGGGTCAGAGGAAATCAGGAAAATTTCGGAAAGCCGGTATTCTCTTTTCCCGGCATTGGCTTGCATGTCGGCAAGAATTTGTTCAATTTCTTCATCCTTAGCTTCAACATAACTTGAATACCGGCCATTAACCAAGGTTTGCCAGGCATACTCAGCTTCAATTTGTTGCAGGATGGCCGCAGTGCTGGTGCCGTAATTTTGCAAAAGTTCTTCAAAATTTTCTTCGGTGCGGTTGTAGCTTCTTGCAACCCGGCCATAAACTTCAAAGAGTTCTTCCTCGGGGACCGGAACGTCAAATTCCAGGGCTTCCTGAATTTCCAGCTTTTCATTAATCAGGGTTTCCAAAACCTGGGCGCGAAGCTCAAGCAGTTCTTCCTGCGAGGAAAGGGTTCGCCCCGTTCCAAGCAAAACCAGGCCCATCCGCTGGCCAACGTCAAAGGCGGTAATTACGTCATCGTTTACCAGGGCTTCGATTTTTTGAATGACCTGTTGTTGGGAATTGGCATCTTCCGAACCTGGCATGAACAAAAAAATCACCATGAAGCCCGCAAAAAGGACTGTCAAAAATTTTGATTTCTCAAAATTGTTTAGGATACTCATGGTTCGCTTTCTCCCTGTTTTTCATGGCGAAACTTTATTGAGCGCTTTATATCGAAAGAATAAGGATTTTTAAAGGCCTTAAGTGCAGACCTACCCAAGATGCTTCAAACGCAGCCTGAAAAGTATCGAAGTTCCCGGAGATATTTCCCGGTCGGTGGTAAATGATTTCCGCCACGCCACACTTAATTCCACGCAATCATCAGAATAGGAAATCCCGATCCCTTGGAAAACAGTCGCCCCGGTTGTCGTCAGATTCCTGGTGATGTCACCAAAAACCTTCCAATTGGTTTTAAAGGAATACTGGCCATAAATTCTTATTTCTTCTCGATTCTCAAGGCCCTGGATCTGGAGCCCCCGGTTTAGTTTATAGTAACCAATCCCAAACATTGCGTTTTGGATGTAAATGTTGGCATCAATTTCATTACGCCGGACCTTAAAAGAACTTTCATCAAAGCGCATCCGGTTGGAAATTCTGATCTTGCCCTTAATGGTAATATCAACCCGGGTCACCAGATCAGAAAGAGAGGTGCTTAAACCGGACCCTGGTGCAAAACGAATATCATCCGGGTCAGTGCTTTTGGCGGCAAAACGATAACTTTCGCCGAAAAAGGTATCAATTGTAAAATTCTTTGAAATTATCAGCCATTTGAAACCAAAATTAAACCGACTGCCGCTCTCCCACAAATCAAAGCCGGGCATCCGGTTACCTGATAAAATGTTACTGTCTGAAAGTTCAAAGGCGCGGCTGTCTTCATTGGAAATCCCAACCGGGTTGCCCCCGGTCGGGGCAGCAACAAAAGTGACAATGGGGGTTAAAATCTGCTGGGTACGTTTTCCGGTTTTAACGAACGGCCATTCAAAACTGGCAGTAAGGTGGGGCAAAAATCTGCTATACGACCCATCCTGGCCACGAAAAAAATTAAAATCCGGGCGATTGGAATTTGAAATATTATAAACGTCGCCGCGAAAATGCACACCAAGTTTCAAAATTTGCCCGTGGCGAGTGGTGTAGGGGATTACATAAGACCCCCGAATGGTCGCCCGGGAGCTATCCATGCCGTCGGTACGCTGCAGAGCAAGGGCATTAAACTGAATATTGAAAACGCCACCAATCCTGTCAGGCTCAGAGACAAGGTTTAAGTTTATTAGCGGTAGGGCAAAAGCGGTCAGCCCCTGAACATCCTCGGCCCTGAGCCCCTGAAACCAAAGCGCGCGTAAACTGTAATAGGACCGCCCTTTAAATAATTCAGTCAAAAGTTCAGATTTTAAGGTGTCGACGCGTGAAAACCCGTAACGCTTTAAATAAGTATCATCGCTGGTAAGCTGAAATTGAACCTGGGTTCTAAGATTTTCGCTATGGTTAAAGGTGCCATTGGCAAAGATATGACCACGGATACCATTGCTTCCGGTATCTTTGCCAAAGGTATCAGGGATATCGGTATAGGTTATGGAACCCTCACTCTGAATAATACCAAATCCCAAATGCTTTCTGACTTCCGCTGCCAGCACCAACCC
>JAZFRG010000215.1:0-8579 GCA_036445535.1 Sphingomonadales bacterium | reverse complement strand
AATTGCGGCAAACCGCTTCCCGAATACGAAGTTGAAATTAAGGGCCCGGGGGGCGCGGTCCTGCCCGATAAAGAAATCGGCCGGATTTTTGTTCGGGGGGCCTCGGTAATGCAAGGCTATTTCGCTGACCCCAAATCCACCAAAGAGGTCCTTAGCAAGGATGGCTGGCTGGATACCGGTGATATGGGCTACATGCTTAAGGACTGCATTTATATCGTTGGCCGGGTCAAGGATTTGATCATCATCAACGGTAAAAACCAATGGCCCCAGGACATTGAGTGGGCGGTTGAGCAAATTGCCGGGGTAAGGTCCGGTGATGCGGCCGCCATTTCTATTCCCGGCGACGCCAAAGAAGAAGTTCCGTTGGTGTTGGTGCAGTGCCGTTTTTCTGACGATGAAGACCGCAGAAAGCTGGTCGAACAAGCCAAAAAAACCGTCCAGCAAATCGCCGGGGTAACCTGCCAGATAAAACTGGTGGCGCCAAGAACCCTGGCGCGCACCTCATCCGGGAAACTAAGCCGGGCCAAATGTCGGGCCAAATTCCTGTCAGGCGAATTAACCGGTTACCCTCTTTAAGGTTGATGATGACTTCCAAAAAGTCACCGGAAAAGCTGATAGCGCTCACCGGCGCTACCGGGTTTGTCGGCGGCCAAATTATGGTTGAAGCCCTTGCGGCGGGCCACAGGGTAAAGGCCCTGACACGGCGTCCCGTTCCTGTAATTGAAAACGTGGAATGGGTTAATGGTGATTTGAATAACCAGGACGCCCTCAGCGCCTTGTTTGAAACCGCAGATGCCTTTATCCACACCGCAGGGCTGGTTAAAGCCAAAACCAAGGCCGATTTTTTTGCCGTCAATACCGACGCTGTTGCCAACATTTTAAAATTGGCTGAAAAAGCCAAAACCGGCGATGGCTTCCACTTTATTCTGGTTTCCTCCCTGGCTGCCCGCCATCCAGAGCTTTCGCCTTATGCCAAGAGCAAGCGCGGCGGCGAGGAAGCACTGCAATCTGCCGCCATTGATTTCCCCTTTACTATTGTTCGGCCCCCTGCGGTTTATGGCCCCGGCGATAAAGAAATCCTGAAATTATTTAAAACCATGAAACGTGGCTTTGCCCCGGTCGCCGGCGATGATAAAAATGTCTTCTCTTTGGTTCATGTCCGTGACCTTTCCAGGGCTATTTTATCGGCCTTGCATCACGAACCGGCTTACGGCGAAACCCTTGAGCCTGATGATGGCAAAAGGGGTGGTTACACCATGGCCGAGGTCGCCAGGGTCGCCGAGGCGGTTCTGGGCCGCAAAATCAATACCCTGGAGATTCCCGGCCCGGTATTGCACCTTTTTGCTGCCGCCAATGAAATGTTTGCCAGGTTTGGCTCTGAGCCCGCCATTTTGTCGCGCCACAAGGTCCGGGAAATGACCCACCCCAATTGGGTATCCGATCCCACCAGCCACGCCAAAATTTCCCATTGGAAACCTAAAATTGATCTTCAAACAGGTTTCCTTGAAACCGTTGCCTGGTACCGGGGAAACAACCTTCTTTAACCTGGGAAACTAGTTCAAATTTCTTTTTTTCAGTTTTCAAGCCGGGTTTGATGGTGTACTTATGTGCGCCTGGTAAAAATTTATATTCAAAGAGAGCGCCCGTCGTATGAGTAATAACAATATTGGCGGGGGCGGTGATACGTTAACGCGACTGAACGATGTCATAGCCCCTTATAACAAAAAAAATATTCCGCTAGAGCCAAGTACGGCTTTTGCATCTGATCTTGATCTGGATTCTCTGACCATCATGGACATGGTGGCGGCCATCGAAGATGAATGGGACATTGTCCTGCCTTTGAATATGCTGCCGGACCTTGAAACCATCCAGCAGGTTGCTGACCTTGTTAATAAAATTACGGGCAAAAAATGAGCAAGGATCTTTTCGATAAATTCCAGGGAATTATGGACCAACACGCCGCCTTGCCGGCAGAGGTTGATGACCCGTTTTCGGTTCGTATGGATGAAATTCACTCGCAAACCGAAGCCACCATTGATGGCCGCCGGACAATTTTGTGTGGCACCAATAATTATATGGGCATGACTTTAAACCCCGAGGCCTTAAAAGCGGCCGAGGATGCCTTGAAGGATTTCGGGACCGGCTCGACCGGTTCAAGGGTTTTAAACGGCACCTACATTGGCCACCGCCAACTTGAAGACACCCTTAAAGATTTTTACGGCACCGAGCACGCGGTTGTTTTCTCGACCGGTTATTTAGCAAACCTTGGGTTTTTGTGCACGGTGGCAGGTAAAGACGATTACATCGTGATCGATGCCGACAGCCATGCCAGCATTTATGATGGCTGTGCTCTCGGCAATGCCAATCTGGTGCGGTTTCGCCACAATGACCCGGCAGACCTTGAAAAACGCCTGAGCCGGATTCCTGAAGGGGCCAGCATTCTGATCGTTGTCGAGGGCATTTACAGCATGCTGGGCGATGAAGCCCCGTTAAAGGAAATCGTTGAAATTAAGAAAAAATACGGGGCCTCCATTCTGGTAGACGAAGCGCACTCAATGGGCTTTTCGGGTAAAACCGGGCGCGGTGTTGCCCAGGCCCAGGGGGTTGAAGACGATGTCGAATTTATTATCGGAACTTTCTCAAAAAGTGTCGGCACTGTGGGTGGGTTTGCGGTTTCGAACCATCCTAAATTTGAAATTCTTCGGCTTGTCAGTCGGCCTTATATTTTCACCGCTTCGCTGCCCCCTTCAGTGGTAGCAAGTGCTAACTCCGCGATCAAAACCCTAAAAGGGGCCGACGATTTACGGGAACAACTTTGGGCCAACGCCCAGCAACTCCACGCGGGTTTAAAAGCTGCCGGGTTTGAGCTCGGCACGGCAACAGCCGAAAGCCCGATTATTGCTGTTTGCCTGCCGGATACTGAAACGGTAGTGCGGTATTGGTCTGGACTACTGCGCGCCGGGGTTTACGTGAATATGGCGGTGCCACCGGCAACCCCCAAAGGACTATGTTTACTGCGCTGCAGCGTTTGTGCCTCGCATACCCCGGAGCAAATCGACACCATTATTCAAAAGTTTGTTGAGGTTGGCAAAGCGATCGGAATTGAACCTACCGGAAAGCCCCTTTCCAACGCAGCTGAATAAAAAGAGCGATACCGGCGATAAGCGGCACTTTTCTGTGCCAGGGTTTGATTACAATATCCACCCCTGAGGACCGCTTTATTTTCCAGGCCAGATAATCAATCCCGCCCTGAAAGGTAAACACCGCTTTTATTAGCCGCATCAGGCTGACAAATTTACCGTTTAGGGTGCGCATCAGCCAGCGTCGACGGGTTTTCCCCGCCTTTTCTAGTTCCGCCCCCTCAAGCTCCTTTAAAACAAGCGGGGTCAAGCCCAGGAAAAATCCCTTATTCAACTCAAAAAGCTCAAGGGCCTTACTGGTGCCTTCTGATCTGAACTCAGATCCATAGGTTTTCCTTAAACCCTGGGCCCAGATACCTTTGGCGGTTTGCTTGCCCTCAAGGATGGGAATGATTTCCCGGGCCATGGTTTTTGAAGCCTCAGCCACAGCTTTGATGACAGCGTCCCGGGCGTGGGAAGTTTTTGCAAAAAGCAATCTGGCCGGCTGGGCGAACCGCGCCCACACCGAAACATTGAGGCCCCGGGGCGAGACCCTTTTTTGAAAATCACTCAGACTAAGGACCGCAACCTTGGCCCGAACGACCTTATTTTTATGTTTAATTTCCCGGTAATAAACGTTGGGCGGCACCAGCGCATTGCCAAGACTTGAAAAAAAATGACCGTGGGCTTTTTTGTAATTATCAACCAGCACATAAAAATCCAGGATCAAGCCATCCGTGGCCCCGGTTCTGAGGCAAGAGCCATAATAAAGGACGGCCAACACATCGCCATTAAAATCTCTGGATAAAGTATCGGCAAATTTTTTTGCTTCCGGCTGGGCCGGACCCAAAAGGCCATCTTTTGTGAAACTGAGCAAGGTTTGGGGTTTCCCGGCCATTCCCATTAAACCTTGTTAAAGGAAACAAATTTAACCGGCCCGACTGCACTCAGGGTGATGGTTTTGCTTTTCCCGGCGTTATAAATTTCGCCGTCCAGAACAAACTCCTCACACCCGGAAATTTTAACCGTTTTGACAAACCTTAAGTCAATATTCCGGTTTCTGGAGTTTTGAATTGTTCCCCGGGCGGCCAGGAAAAAAGAAGCAAAAATTGCAAAAAAATTAGGCCTTAAGGTAAAAAACGGGAAGGTCCCGGGCACCTGAGGGGCTTTGCTGCCAAAAACCAATTTGTGGAGCGTGGTTGAAATTAAACCCAGGAAACGGGTGTTGGCATTTTCATTGCCATCGAAGGTCAAGGTCAACTCTGGTGAATACCCAAGCGCGCCTTTCGAGTGGCTTCTAAAAATTAGTGAAAAAAGAAGAAGGAAAATCGTGATTACCTGGGAAAGCGTTCCCTTGATGCCAATACCGTAAATTTTAGTGGTACAAAACCGGATCGCATTGGCAAAAGCCGCGCCACCAAAAAACATACCAAACTCGGATTGGCGGCCATCCTCAAAATCAACCCTCAGTAGGTGGCGGTCTTCATAAAGCGAAGAACAACCCAACTCATCAAAACACGAGAGAATATTCCGGAGCGAGCGTGAGGGCATACCCCCGGTCCTTAAATCCCGGGCGTTCATGTTTGTCATGCCACCCCCAAGCAAAGCAATTGCCGGCATGTTTTTAAAAATTTTGTGGTTCATTAAAAATGTCAAAGCGCTGTGGATGGTACCATCGCCGCCGTTTATGATCACCAACTCGGGACTGTGGCCTCGGCAGGTCTCAAGCTGTTTGTATAACCGCTCCAGGCTTTGCCCTTCAAGATGCATGACATAAGGATAACGCTCAGCCACTTTCCGGACATTGGGCATATCGGCACGGTTTCGGGTGCTCAGCTGATTGCTAAGCAAAATTACCCTGGCCTCGTCTTTTTTCCTGCCCTTTGCCATACCCTGTCTCTTACTATTTTTTTATAATTGCCTGAATTTCTTGTCGGCACAAGAAAAAGCCCGGCAACCCATGGGGTGCCGAGCACGTGTGTATTCATGTTTTATCTGAAAATCAAACCAAATCAGCGCCGACGGCGACGTTTTTGATCCTTGTTTTCTAGCTGGAAGTAATAGGTAAGCTCAATCGCCATCTCTTTGACGCCATCCTCTACCCTAAAAACCGCCTCTTCATGGTCGGGCGGGCCAAAGGTCAGGCTGGGGTTATTTGAAAAGCCAAATCCTTCGGTGAAAATGTCCGCTTTGCCGTTGGCATTTTTGTCATGCATGACCGCCATGGCAAATTCGCCGGCGTTGGGGAAGGTTACACAAACCTTTTGCTGGCCTGCCAGGGTTGGCACATCAACCCGGGTTACTTTTTTCCCGCTAACCAGAAAATCATCTGGGTCATCGCCGTAAATCTGGACCCGGAGGGTGCCCTCATCAGAGGCGATCCCGGAAACGTCAACCAGCACCCGGGGGACGGTTTGATCACCGGCCACACAGGCCGCGATTTGGGCTTCTTCGCTGTATTCGCTATCAAGACTGTCTGCCATCAGGGGGAAAGACAAAAGCGCAAAAGCGCTTGTCAAAATGGCCGTCCTGGTAAATCTTTTTGGGGCAAAATCTCTTTTCACGCCAAACTCCTTATCTGAAAGACGTTATCGGTTTCTCATCACTTAAGCATATGCCAATTGATTGGGGCGTCAATAAGGCAATCTCGTGTTCAATACAAGGGGGTTTGAATCACATTTGCGTTTAAAGTTCAAGCCTTTGTCAGGGATTAAATGGTTTTTCCTTCCCCCCCCTTTACGGCGGTGCTAAGGCTCGTGGTGATAAAATTGTTTGGGTAATAAGGTGAGAACGAGGGAATGACTAAAAAAGGGCTTGGCGACAACCCCCGGACCGATCAGGCAACCATAGCCAAAAGTGCCGGGGTTGCCTTTTTGGGACAATCCGCGGCGGTTGTGGAAGCGGTGGGTCTTTTGGCCTTTACCTGGCTTTACCCGACAGATGTTTTCGGAATTTTCCTGACACTCTGGGCCGCGCTAAAAGTGCTGACCGCGGTAACTGAATTCGCCATGACCACCTCACAGCAACGCTTTACCCCAGCCAGCAAGGGCAAGGATGGTGAAGCTAAAATACTAAAGGCGGCGCTTTTGGTTTCGCTTTTGTCCAGCTTTTTGGGTGCCTTTTTAATTGTCATATTTGCGCCCGAAATTGCCGGCTACCTTAATTCCGGCGACGTCTCAAAAGAAACCTTCACAAAAATTATCCGCATCTATGCCTGGGCCCTGCCGTTTTGGACCATGGTTGAGGTGGTTACCGCCAGCGTCCGGGCCAAGCGAAAATTTGGGCCCGAAATCCGGGTCCGGATTGCCTATGAACAGGGCCTTCGCCTGATCGCCGGGGTGGCGCTATATTTTATTGGTTTTAAAACCTTCGGACTTTTTTATGCGCACCTGTTTTCAATCGTGGTTGCCAGCCTCCTGGCCTTGAAACTGGTCGGTCGGTTTTACAATTGGAAGGACGTTTTTAAGGCTGAAATTGATACCGCGTTCCTGAAAGAATTTTTATCCTTTTCGGTGGTTATGATGCCGGCTAATTTTATCAAGAAAATGTTTATTGTCGGCTCGGTGATCATCGTCAATAAGGCCTTGGGCGCGGATGCGGCGGCTATTTATGGCCTGGGGCGGCATATTTCCAGCGTTCTTCAGGTGGTTCACCTTAGTTTTGAATACGTCATGGCCCCCTTTGCCAGTCTTAAAAATGCCCTTGCCAAAAAAGCAGAGCTGCAAAACCTTTATTCCTTCACGACCCGGATTATTGCGGTTCTGGTTTTACCATTTGGGGTGCTTTTGATTTATATCAGCCGTGATATTTTAACCGTGTTCCGGCCCGAATATGCCGCTGCTACCAGTGTCATAATTGTTTTGACTGCGGGCCGGATTACCGAGGCCCTGATGGGCACTTCGGCGGCCGTGATTGAAATGATCGGCCACAGAACGCTGCCCCTTATAAATAACCTATTGGGGTTGCTGACCCTGTTTGTCCTGCAATACTATCTGAAAGGTCCCTACGGCGTCATGGGTATCGCCATTGCCACCGCGGTCGGTTTTAATGTCATTAGTTTACTCAGCATGGCCGAGGCCTATTTCATTTACGGGTTGTCGGCCTGGAACCGGAAAACCTGGCATCCGCTTTTATTTTCGTTCGGCCTTTCGGTTTTTATGGGGGTCACTTTTTACTTCGCCGAAGACCAACAACATTATGTTCATTTCCCTTATGCACTTATAACTGTTTACTTTGCGCTGATGTTTCTGGTCCGCTTTGGTTTAAGTCTTGAGGACGCCAAGGCGCTTGGCAGAATTGGCCGCTGGTTCCGCAAAAAGGAACTGCCAGGGCAAAATTAACTTGAATTATTAAACTTAATCAGGCACATAGCCCCTCTCTTTTTTTGGCTTTCTTGATAGGAACCGGCGTTTGTTGTAGGCTTTAACAAACCAGGGGATGGATTTCTAAATGATTGCACGTTACGGATTTTGGAATAACAAGCGCTACAATCTTGAAAGGATGACTTTCAAGGAATTGTTGGCGGCGTATTTCCAGTATTATGCGATTAATATTTATATCCTGGTTGCCCTGATATCCGCCGTGGTCGCCGTTTACATGGTCGAGCGCCCGCTTTATGCCCTGGCCGCTGCCAGTGTTTCGGTGGTCGCCTACCCGCTGTTCTGGTACCTCCTGCACAGGTTTTTGTTGCACGGGCAATTTCCCTTCAAAAACAAGTTTTTGGCCAAATCCTGGAAACGGGTCCATTTTGATCACCACCAGGATCCCCATGATTTAGGGGTTCTTTTTGGCGCGCTGAATATGACCCTGCCCACGGTTTTTATTGTCACAGCCCCGGTTGGCTATTGGTTTGATGGCATTGGCGGGGCTGCCGCGGCGTTCTCAGGCGGGCTTCTGCTGACCTGCTTTTATGAATTTGCCCATTGCATCCAGCATTTATCCTATAAGCCCAAACACAAGGCTTTGGCCGTGATGAAAAAACGCCACCTCGAGCACCATTTTCACCATGAAAAAGGCAATTACGGGATTACCAATTTTTTCTGGGACAAGCTTTTTTCGACCTATTACACCAAAAAAGATAACCCCCTTAAAAGCCCCACTGTCCATAACATTGGCTACACCCCTGAAATGGCTCAAAAGTACCCGTGGGTGGCTGAAATGACCGAGGGGCTGCCCGCCGAATATTACAAAAAGAAGACCAAAAGCTAAACCCAATGGCAGATGATTTAAGACTTCATCCGGTTTCCGGCAAGGCCGATCTTCTAGCCTTCATCCGGGTTCCCAACGATCTTTATAAAGACGACCCCACCTGGATTCATCCGCTCGAGATTGAGCGCCGGGATATGCTCACCGACAAAAACCCCTACTTTCTGAGAAGCCAGGCCCAGTATTTTATAGCCTACCGGGGCGACCGGGCGGTGGGCCGGATTTCCGCCCAGGTCGATAAACTGGCGCTGGAAT
>JAZFRG010000214.1:0-2619 GCA_036445535.1 Sphingomonadales bacterium | reverse complement strand
CAGCTAAATGGGCCCGGCAATTACCATAAGCCGGGTCTATTTCCAGGCAGGCCGTGAAATCTTCAATGCTTTCGTCAAAAAAACCGACTTCCCTTATGAAGATGCCCCGCCATAACAAGGCGGTGGTATTTTTTGAATCTTTCTCTACGGCTTTGTTCAAATAGTCTATGCCCTCGAGAAAATCACCAATGCCAAATACAGTCGAAAGACTGCCCAAAACGGCATAGGCCATGGATGAATTATCATCCAGACTTATGGCTTTATTAGCAGCTTCACGGGCAAGCGCTTGCAGGTCACGGCCATCATCACCCCCCCAAAAAGGCGCCACATGGTAGGCCGCCGCCAGGATTTCCCACCCGCGGGTAAAACCGGGATCAGCTGCCACGGCGCTTTCCAAAAGGCGGACACTTTCTCTTAAATCGGATCGGGATTTGAACAACTCCCGGCCTTTTAAGAATTGTTCATAGGCGCTCATATTATCAGTCAATTTCTTGACCGAGACTGCCTCCAGGCTCTCCATGCCCAAGGTTTCTTTCAAGGCATTTACGATGGCGTTCGAGATTTCATCCTGAATGGCAAAGATGTCGGTCAACTCGCGGTCGTAGGTTTCCGACCATAAATGGCGATCTGTGTCCGCGTCTATCAGCTGGGCTGTAATACGGATTTGATTGCCTGACTTCCTGACGCTGCCTTCCAGAACGTGTTCGACATTTAGCTCGTCTGCAATGTCCGAAAGGCTTAGATTACTGCCCTTATAAGCAAATGCTGAAGTCCGGGATGCCACAGACAGCCCTTCTACACGCACCAGCACATTAAGGATTTCTTCCGAAATGCCATCGGAAAAATATTCCTGTTCAGGGTCGGAGGATAAATTCACAAAAGGTAGTACGGCAATGGACGCCTGACCGGCTTCTGCCGGCTGGTCCTGGAGCAAAAATTTATCCACCAGCAGAAAAGCCACCGCCAGAACCAGGCCACCAATTATCAGCTTGTTAATTTTTTGCCCGGTGCCATGGGTTATCGATTTGGATTGATCAACCTCTTTGGTTTTCATGACCCCTTCGGGGGTAACTTCATAGGCCCAGCTAAAAATGAGCGCGATGGGAAAGCCAAGGCCCAGCAAAATATAAAAGCCTTTTAGCATCCCCTCTGGGGCCCCAAAGGTCGGCAGCAATATGTCCGCCGCCTGGATAACCACCCAGCTGACCACTGCGTAGGCAATCGCCACCCTGACAACGTTCCGGCGTTTTAGTTCTGTAAAAAAGTTATTCATCAATCGCACTCATAATCATCATCGCCAATTGGCCTGCACCCGGGCGGAAAGCCGTTTGATCTCCAATAATCAATGTAAAAGGTTTTCTCGGCAATAAATTCACGGATTTTATCATTGGCCATCAGCTCAGGGGTTCGAAAAATCCAGAAAAACTGTGAATCGAAAAAGTCGTCCGGATTGTTTAGCTCCAAAGACATAACCTCAAAAGCAAGATCATAATCTTTATAATAAAGCGCCCACATCCAGTAAAACCAGGTTTGCCTGCCCTCAACCACTCCTTTTTCCTTCTCCAGAGCGGCCCTTAAAAATGCAGCCCCCGCATCCCGGTCCCCGGTTAAAATGACCAGTTGAGTGGAATCATCAGGAAAGGGTTTCTGCCGGCCTTCAAAAGCGACAGCACCTTCAAGAATTTCGATGGCCCTTTCCGGATCCTCATGAGCAAGCCGGAGCGCCACGCCATTCAGGTGGGCAAAACCGGCCCGGTCCAGCTTTAAGGATTTTTCCATAAGCTCAAGTTCCAGATCGTGCTGACCAGCACCATGATAGGCATTGGCAAGAACCGCTGAGTAGACAAAGGAAAGGGGATCCAGATCATAGGCCTTTTTGGCAAAAGTCAGGGATTCCGAGGGTTTTCCAACGCGTTGCAAAAATTGGGCGTACTGGGAATTGGCTTCAATTTCGTTGGGATTTAAGGCCAAAGCCTTTTTGTATTCGGCCTCGGCTTCGATGCTGCGCCACTGGTCACGCAGCGCATCGGCAAGCCCGGCATGGCCGGTCGACAAGTTGGGGTCAATGGCAAGCGCGCGTCGTGCCGCCGCCTCGGCGCGGGGAATATAAACCTCCGGGGCATCCGGGCCATAATAGGGTATCAGATTGTAAATTTGTGAAAGCACCGCCCAGGCTTCAGCATATTCAGGGTCGATCTGGGTGGCTTCTTCCAAAAGCCGGGCTGCCCGGAGCAGGTTTTCATAACCCCGGCGGGCCATCAGGGTTCTGGCTTCAAGGAAGCGGTCATAAGCGGCAATGTCAGTTGTTGGCGCTGCGCGGGTCTGGTTCTGGCCCCCCAAATTAAGGGTAATGGATAATTCAGCAAAAATGGCAGCTGAAATTTCATCCTGGACGGCAAAGATGTCTTCCAAATTCCGGTCATAGGTCTCCGACCACATATGAAAACCATCCGACGCCCGAATAAGCTGGGCGGTGATCCGCACCCGGTTGCCCTGTTTCCTGACACTGCCTTCCAGAATGTGGTCCACCCCAAGGGTTTTGCCAATTTCTACAAGGTCCAGATTGTCCCCCTTGAACTGACAGCTGGAGGTCCGGCCAGCTACTTTAAGGTCCGGCAC
>JAZFRG010000213.1:0-3070 GCA_036445535.1 Sphingomonadales bacterium | reverse complement strand
GGAGAACCGGTGGACGTACTGGCGATCGAGGGGGTCCGGGCTTGGGCCGAGGGCGACCGCGAGTAACTCAGTGAACGCGAGTGGTGAAACCGTGGGTCGCAGCTAACTGCCTTAGCCAAGCGAAGAACTCGTCTTCAAAAGAATCCAAAGGCGAACCGAGAAAACCCTCGAGGGATTCGCGGAAGGCCGGCTCTCCTACTGCTGCTTTCTTGAGGAACTTCCGAAAGATCTCGGCTCTGCTGAAACTTTTTAATTCAGCCCGGGTTTCAGGGGAGGCATTGTCTTTGGTGATGCGTTCAAAAATTTTGCGCAAAACGGCTTTTTCCTTGGCATCAATAATGCCATCCTCGAGGGCCAAATTCTTTATAATCTGAAATTCTGTTTCATCCAGGAAGTCGGCGTCGGCAAAGGCCACTAAATCCGAAAAACTCTCAATATCCCTGGCTCTGGAATCTTTTGCTCTGGACATCAGGTTTCCCCTTTTTTGCAATTTAGAGCTTACCAGAAACAAAAAAAGGGATCAAATGACCAATAAAATCAGGTTTTTTGCGGGTCCTGGGCTAAAGAGCCTCAATTAGGGGTTTTTTAAGGTTTAGAGCGTATTTTAGCATGAAAGAATAAAACCTAACCCTTAAAGGAGGCAAAAATGGAGGGCATTTTATTTGTTTTTAGCAGCGTTTTCGCTTTTGCGTTCGTAATTGGCCTTGGCGCTCTGTCATATGCCTATGACTACGCCCTTACTGTATTGGCCTAAGGGACCCGCGGTTCAGCCCGGTCGGGCGGACCATTCTATTTAAAAAAACCAAATTTAGTCGAGGATTGTCACAATAAGGGGGCAATTAGGCACATGGAAGGTCATATGGGTTTGGGTGACGGTATGGGCCCCAATGAGGTAGGTACAGCGAATGCTTTTATCGCCAAAACTACCGGTAAATGTTTCTTCTCCCATTAAAATACCCTGGTCCATTAAAGTCAGGATCGCCCAGGGCAGGCCAATGAAAAACATCAGCATCGCCAGCGGCTTGCCAAACCATAATTCGATACCTTTTGGTTGTTCGTCATCCATTGTTGAATTCATCCCTTAGAGAGATTTTGGAACTTTATATAAAATTTTAGCTAACCTCAAGCCCAAAGCCGCTCGAGAGGCCTTTTTTGCGCCCCAGTTCTTTCCGTAAAAAAACCTGCCCAGAAAGCCGAGGTTTTATTGTTATGGGTTAGGATTTATTCGACGCTGGTGGTAAAATAAACACTTCCAGTTTCACAATCATTTGTAACCGCCAGCCAATGATCCCGTACCGGCTTGTTGGCATCAGATTCCCAAAAATCATTTATCGCGCCGATTGTGGCGACATCGGTTGCCGTCCCAACCCAGTAAAAGTTTCCGCGTTTGAGATCCGAGGAAAACAGCGGTGAAAGATAGGAAACCGAGTAGCCCTCTATGCCGGCATCGGCGATTACCTGATGAAAGTGCGAAGCAACGCTGACCAGATCATCCATGGTTTTGCCTTCCGCCAGCGAGCACTTGAAATATTCAACGGCGCCGGCATTGGCGGTATTTGCGGAAATTGCGACCCCGGCGATCCCTAAGGCAACCGCGGTGCTGATTGATGCGAATTTGGTAAACATAAACCCCTCCTGTATTGTTGCTATGAAGACAACAAAGGAAAAAGAACAATTTTGTTTGAAAAACTAGGACCCTCCGGAGCCCAGTCTAATACCACAAAATTTGCGGTGTTGAAAGAAAAGGGGGTGTTGGCCATTTGGGCGAGGCCCAAATTCCACTTACCTAAATTTAAAAAATCAGGCGGCTCTTGAGGCCTTTTTGCGCCTTAGCTCTTGGAACCAAAACTATTTTGCCTTTTTTTCCCGCAAGTAAACGGGGAGATCAGTAGCGATGGGTGTCACGGGGACCTGATTTAGCATGTCGCCGACAAAGCCACGGTGATAGGTGGCGTGATTAACGATATGGAGGATTATGTCGTTTCTGGTCATCTCTCCTTCCCCCCGCCATCGACAAACCGGAAATGGACAACCTCTTCAAGGGTTTGGGCGGTAAGGCGATCACAATAATTCACATACCAATCGTCCATGGCCTGAACTAATTGCCAAAGTTCTTCAAGGGGAGGGTGGGTATCGGTATTACGGGCAGTATATCCGTGCTTGCGGTCTTCAAGATGAGCCCTGAAAATGGCATCAATGACGTAAATATGGTTGAGGGTGTGAACGATGTTTTTGAAATAGGTGGGGCGGTCTTTAAGGGCTTCATTTGGGGGTAAGTCCATTACCACCGAAAAAGTACGTTTATTTGCCCACCTTTTGAAGCGAACCAGCATCCGTAAATTTTCTACCATTTGCTTTGCCAATCTCCTTTAAAGTTTGCCCCTAAGCCGCCCTTGAGGCTTTTTTGCGTTCGTGCTCTTTGAGACAATTTTTGCGGATGCGGATCGATTTCGGCGTCACTTCCACCAGTTCATCATCGTTAATGAACTCAAGACCGTATTCAAGGGTCAGTGGGATCGGCGGCACCAGGATAATGTTTTCATCGGTGCCGGCGGCGCGAATATTGGTCAACTGCTTGCCTTTTAAAGGGTTCACCGCCAAATCATTGGCCCGGGAATTAATGCCCACCACCATGCCTTCATAAACCGCTGTGGCGTGGCCGATGAATAACTGACTGCGTTCCTGGAGATTGAAAAGCGCATAGGCCAGCGCCTTGCCGGTCGCCATTGAAACCAGAACGCCCCTGAGCCGCCCGCCCAACGAACCTTTCACCTGGGGCCCATAATGATCGTAGGCGTGGTAAATCAGACCCGTGCCCGAAGTCGTCGTCAGGAAATCAGATCTAAAACCAATCAGCCCCCTGGACGGGATCATGTAATCCAGCCGCACCCGGCCATGATTGTCGGGTACCATGTCTTTCAGCTCACCCTTGCGCGCGCCAATTTTTTCCATGACCGCGCCCTGGTGTTCTTCTTCAACATCGATGGTTAAAGTTTCCCAGGGTTCAAGCGTTACTCCGTCAACTTCGCGCAAAATCACCCGGGGGCGGGAGATCGCCAGTTCATAGCCT
>JAZFRG010000212.1:0-4231 GCA_036445535.1 Sphingomonadales bacterium | reverse complement strand
CCACCGCTTCCCCGAGCAGTTTTTTGCCCTGGGCGTCCGGCCCGGCGACGGCCTCCAATAACTTGCCATCGGCCTCGGCGTTGGTTCTGACAATTTCTTTGGTCATCGCCTGGTAGCGTCTGAGTTGAAGCGCGCGGGCACGGGCAACCCTTGCCGCTACATCGGCTGAGCTTTCAGCGGCTGGCGGCAAGGTTAAATCGCTGGCTTTTACGGCCGGGACATCGACGTGAATATCGATCCTATCAAACAGCGGTCCTGAGATTTTAGCTTGGTAATCAGAGGCGCAACGGGGTGCCCGGGTGCAAGCCAGCGCGGCGTCATCCAGATACCCGCACCGGCACGGGTTCATCGCCGCCACCAGTTGAAAACGGGCCGGGTAGGTGACGTGGGCTGCGGCTCTGGCAACGACAACGCTGCCGGTTTCCATGGGTTGGCGTAAGCTCTCTAGCGCCGGGCGTGAAAACTCAGGCAATTCATCCAGAAACAAAACCCCGTTATGTGAGAGCGAAATTTCACCGGGTTTGGCCTTGGTTCCACCGCCGACGAGGGCGGGCATTGAGGCTGAATGGTGGGGATTCCTAAAAGGACGTGCACGGCGCAACAGTCCCCTTTCCATTTCGCCCGCGATTGAAGTAATCATTGAGGTTTCCAGCGCTTCTTCCGGGGAAAGCCGTGGCAGAATTCCGGGTAATCTTTGCGCCAGCATCGATTTTCCGGCCCCCGGCGGCCCTATCATCAGGAGATTATGCCCCCCCGCCGCAGCCACTTCCAGGGCCCGTTTAGCGGTTTCCTGACCCTTGATATCGCGCAGATCGGGCAGGATTTTTTCATCTTCAACCTCGCCCGGCATTGGTTGGGACAGTTGCTGGGTGCCCTTGAAATGGTTCAAAAGCGTTAAAAGATCGGTGGGGGCCAGAATGTCAATGGCACCCGCCCAGGCCGCCTCGGGGCCGCAGTCATGGGGGCAGATCAGGCCCAAATTTCTGGCGCTGGCATGTATGGCCGCCAACAAAACCCCCGGGACCTGGCGGATTTTACCGTCGAGACCAAGTTCGCCGAGCACCACGCGCTCATTTAGTTCATCCTCGGCCAAGGCCCCGAGAGAACTTAAAAGCCCGAGCGCTATGGAGAGATCAAAGTGGCTGCCTTCCTTGGGCATATCGGCAGGGGATAAATTAATGGTGATGCGTTTTGGTGGCAGCGCCATTCCTATCGCGCTAAGGGCCGACCTGATGCGCTCTTTTGATTCGGCGACCGCCTTGTCGGGCAGACCAACGATGGTGAACGCCGGCAGGCCGGAGGAAATATGCACCTCAACCTCAACCGGCTTGGCGTCGATACCAAGAAAAGCGACCGAATTTACATGAACAACCATCTGGCTGGAAATTCTCCCTCCGGGAAACGATAAAGGTTTTTCCTCTATAAAACTTTGTTCCTCATTTGTTCTCATTTGACATTTATGACGGAATCAAACCAAAGAGTCAACAATCTTCACAAAAATAGCCCCGGAAAAGACTATTCCTCAATCCAGTCGTCGGGGCTGATGAAAAACACTTCGGCGCCATCTTCGGATGAGGTTCTGTGAACGGCACCCTTTGGCACATTGTGGAACTGGCCTTCTTCAAGGACAACATCGCGGTCTTTATAATGGATGGTCAGTTTCCCTTTATGGATATAGAAAAACTCTTCCGCACTATCGTGGCGGTGCCAGTGGTAGAGGCCCTTAACCTTTGAGCAATTGACGTTCAGATCGCCGACCCGATCGATGGTCACCGGCGAAAAATATTCACTGATGCCATTGAAAACCTCAACCAAGCTTTTACTCATTTTAAACGCCCTTCTATAGCATCCCAGATCATGCCGGCCAGGTTGGTGCCATCAAAACGGCCAATTTCCTGAATACCGGTAGGTGAGGTGACATTAATCTCGGTCAGCCAGTGGCCAATGACATCAATGCCGACAAATATTAGGCCCGCCTCTTTCAAGGAAGATCCCAGCGCCGCACAAATTTCCTCTTCCCGTTTTGTCAACTTGCTGGCTTCTGCGGTGCCGCCAACGTGGAGGTTCGATCTGGCTTCGCCTTCTGCCGGCACTCGGTTTAGGGCCCCCGCAACCTCGCCGTCTATCAGAATAATGCGCTTATCGCCCTGCCTGATCTCGGGCAGGTATTTCTGGACAATCATCGGCTCGCGGTAAAATTCAGTGAAGGTTTCTATGAGCGAGTTTAGATTGTCATCCTCAGGGGTTACATGAAACACCCCGGCCCCGCCGTTGCCGTAAAGGGGTTTTAAGATAATATCCTTGTACTCGGCGCGAAACGCTAAAATGTCGTCGCGGTTATGGGTGATCAGGGTCGGCGGCATCAGGCCATCAAAATGGGTGACGTAAAGTTTCTCCGGGGCATTCCTGACCGAGACCGGGTCGTTGACCACCAGCGTTTTCGGCTGGATATGCTCTAAGATATGCGTGGTCGTAATATAGGCCATATCAAAGGGCGGGTCTTGCCTCAAGAGCACCACATCCATCTCCGACAGGTCAACCTTGAAGGCCTCGCCGGCAGAATAATGATCGCCAATTTTGCGCCGGACTTTAATGGGGCAAACCCTGGCGGTGACCTTGCCATCGAGAAAGCTTAAGTCCCGCGGCTGGTAATGAAAAACCTCAAAACCCCGCCCCTGCGCTTCCTCAATCAAGGCAAAAGATGAATCGCCATTGATGTCAATGCCATCAAGCGGGTCCATCTGGATTGCAACTTTTAATTTTTTCATGGTCCGTCCTTTAAATCGAAAACACTATAAAGCCACTTAAGCGCCCCACACAAGATTTTCCAGCCCTCAGGTCTGCCAGGCATCCTTTAGGTGCTTAATCTTAAGCCCCGGCAGTACTATGATGGCATCAAAACGAATATCCAGAGCCGCACTTTTCGGGTTTTCGGCCAGGTAATATTCCGCCGCCCGAACGACCCGCTTTTTCTGCCTCTCAGTAATACTGTTCAAGCCCTCATTCAGGGTTTTCCGGGCCTTGACTTCGACAAAAACCAGCGCGTTTCCACGTCTGGCAACAAGATCCGCCTCGCCGACGTGGGTTTTATAGCGCCGCGCCAAAATCCTATACCCCTTAACCCTTAAATAAAGCGCGGCTAACCCTTCGCCCTTATGGCCCAGCTTATAGGCTTCCTGCCTGGTCATTTTTTTAGCTCTAGGGCTCTGCTGTAAATTTCTTTCCGGGGCAAGCCGGTTAATTTGGAGAGCATCGTTGAGGCATCCGCCACCGACTGGGTTCCTAAAAGCGCCAAAAGCACCTCATCGATATCGCTCGGCCCGGATTTATCTTCCTCGCCGCGCGCCACCAGCAAAACAATCTCGCCCTTGATGGTCTCGCGGGCCTTAAAGGTTTCCAATAGCTGCCCCAGGGGGGCGCGGATAATTTCCTCATGGATTTTGGTCAGCTCGCGCGCCAGTACGGCTTCTCTTCCAGCGCCAAAAACCTTGACCATGCTGCCAAGCGTTTTCACCACCCGCTTCGGGCTTTCAAAAAAGATCAGGGTTGCCGGGGTGCTTTTTAACGCCTCCAAGGCCTTTTCCTTTTTGCCTTCCTTGGCCGGCAGGAAGCCCGCGAACAAAAAGGCGTCGGTGGCCAGGCCCGAAGCTTGCAGCGCTGTGATCGGCGCGGAGGCCCCGGGAATAGGGATGACGGGCAAGCCCTGATCTTGCGCCGCGCGGACCAGATTATAGCCGGGGTCAGAGATTAAGGGCGTGCCGGCATCACTGACCATCGCCAGGGTTTCGCCGCCCTCAAGCCTTCCTAAAATCTCCGGGATCATCCTGGTTTCGTTATGCTCATGGCAGGCAATAAGCGGCTTTCCAATGCCAAACCGGGTTAAGAGTTTCTTGGTCACCCTGGTGTCTTCACAGATGATCGCATCAACGCCGCTCAACACCGCCAGCGCGCGATGGCTAAGATCGCCCAGATTGCCAATCGGGGTGGCGGTCACATAAAGGCCAAATTCAGGTTTTAGGTCACGGCTCATAGGTCTATAAGTAAGAGGCATGAAAATTATACTTGCAAGGAAAGAATTTAAGGATTCACGTTTAAAGCCATGGGTAAAAGCTTTTTGAAATTTTTAGCCGGATGCCTGACAGGGCTGTTTTTGCTTAGCGCGTGCATGGGCGATACCGCCACAAATGGGCCAACGCCCAGGCGCGAAACCGTTTCCAAACCGCCGTTCCGC
>JAZFRG010000211.1:0-3925 GCA_036445535.1 Sphingomonadales bacterium | reverse complement strand
GCCTTTCTGGCTGAGGCCTATGAAACTTTGGACCAAATAGCGGCGACCACCAAACCCGACGGCCCGGCGGCGCTGGTTGGTTGCCCCACCATGGTTGATGATGAGCTTTTTAACGCCCTTTTCCTGATCGGCGATGGCAAGGTTTTACACCGCCAATTAAAAAAGCACCTGCCCAATTATGGGGTTTTTGATGAAAAACGCGTGTTTTCAGAAGGCCCGATGCCTGAGCCGGTGGAATTCAGGGGCTTTAGACTTGGCCTCTTGATTTGTGAAGACATGTGGTACCCCGATGTTGCCGCCCACCTAAAAGCCAGGGGTGCGGAGCTTTTTATCACCCCCCACGGGTCACCTTTCGAGGGCACCAAGCGTGACAGCCGCTTGCTGTTTGCCAAGACCCGGGTCAAGGAAACCGGGCTCCCTTTGGTTTTCGTCAACCAGATTGGCGGCCAGGATGAGCTGGTGTTTGAGGGCTCATCGTTCGTTTTGAATGCCGAGGGCCAAAGGGTAGCCCAGCTTCCTGAATTTGAAGAAGCCTTTGAAAATATTGAACTTTCAGGCGACAAAAAATTGAAATTTACTGCAAACCCCTTGGCTGAATTGCCAGAAGGCTTAGAAAAATTATATCAGGCGCTGATGTTCGGGCTTCGGGAATACGTCAGGAAAACCGGGTTCCCGGGGGTCTTGATAGGTCTATCGGGTGGTATTGATAGCGCCTTAACCGCTGCCCTTGCGGTCGATGCGCTTGGCGCCGACAAGGTCGAAACCGTGATGATGCCATCGCCCTATACCCGCCAAGTTAGCCTGGATGATGCCAATCTAAACGCTGAACGGCTTGGTATCAAACACCAAGACATTGATATTGAACCGTTGATGAAGGGGTTTAGTGGAGCGCTTGCTGAGGCTTTTAAGGGCCTTCCCGAGGATACCACCGAAGAAAATATCCAGGCCCGGATCCGGGGCATCTTATTGATGGCGCTCTCCAATAAATTTGGGAAAATGGTGCTGGCAACCGGCAACAAGTCTGAAATGTCGGTGGGCTACTCGACGCTTTACGGCGATTTATGCGGCGGTTTTGCGGTTTTAAAAGACGTTTATAAAACCATGGTCTATGACCTAAGCCGGTGGCGCAATGTTAATATGCCCAAGGGCGGCCTAGGGCCGTCAGGCGAAGTGATCCCTGAAAGCATTATTACCCGGCCACCTTCGGCAGAATTAAGGCCTGAACAGACCGACCAGGATACCTTGCCCCCTTACGAGGTTTTGGACGATATTCTCCACGGCTTTATCGAAGACGATCTGTCCATCGATGATGTTGTCGCCAAGGGTCATAAACCCGAGGTGGTTGCCAAAGTTGAGCACATGCTTTACGTCGCCGAATACAAACGCCGCCAGGCCCCGCCGGGAGTGAAAATAACCCGGCGTCTGTTTGGCCGCGATCGACGTTATCCGATCGTCAATGCCTTTCGCGATAAACCCGGAACCGGAAAAAGAAAGTAACAGGAATTATTAAATGAGCGTGCGCGTCAGATTTGCCCCCAGCCCAACCGGCTACCTTCATGTCGGCAACATCCGTGCGGCCTTAACCAATTGGCTGTTTGCCAGGCGCGTTGGCGGGGTCTTTATCCTCCGCCTCGATGACACCGACCCCGAGCGCTCCAAAGAAGAGTTCGCCGAGGCTATCAAAGAAGACCTGACCTGGCTGGGGCTTGATTGGGGCGAAACCTACAAACAGTCAGAGCGGTTGAAAGGCTATGAAGCGGCAGCCGAAGCCTTGAAAAAGGCCGGGCGGCTTTACCCTTGCTTCGAGACCTCTGAGGAACTTGAAGTTAAGCGCAAAATGCAGCTGGCAAGAAAGCTGCCGCCGGTTTATGACCGCGCCGGGTTGAAGCTGAGCGAAGCAGAAAAGGCAAAATTTGAAGCCGAGGGCAGGACACCCCATTGGCGGTTCAAGCTGGATGAAGCTGAAACGGTTGAATTTAATGACCTTATCCGGGGTAGCTCGCACTTTGAAATGAGCGCGGTTTCCGATCCGGTTTTAATCCGCCACGATGGTTCGTTCCTCTACACCCTGCCATCGGTTGTTGATGATATGGAGATGAACATCACCCATATTGTCAGAGGTGAAGACCACGTCACCAACTCCGCAGTTCAGACCCAGATTTTTGGCGCGCTTGGCGGCAAAACGCCTACCTTTGCCCATTTTTCGCTGTTGCAGTCGATCACCAAAGAGGGGCTATCGAAACGCACCGGCGCGCTTTCGATCCGCCAACTCCGCGGCGATGGCATTGAGCCCGAGGCGATTTTGAGCCTCCTCGCCCACATTGGCACCTCCGATGACATAAAGCCTTATGCGGATGTCGCCCCTTTGATCGAGAGCTTTGATTTTTCCAAATTTGGCCGTGCCACTGCAAAATTTGATGTCGAGGAGTTGAAATCACTTAACGCCAAGATTATCCACAATCTTCCTTACGGCGTTGTCAAAGCGCGGATGGGGGCGTTTGGCGTTGGCGAGGCCGAGTGGGAAGTGATCAAACACAATATCGCCACCCTGATCGAAGCCGAAGACTGGCACCACATGATCGAAGGTCCGGTAACGCCTGTCATTGAAGGTGCCGGGTTTATCGCCGAAGCGCTTGCGGTTTTCCCGAAGGGCAAGCTGGATGAGGGCAGTTGGTCGTCCTGGGCTGCGGATATCAAGGAAAAAACCGGCAGGAAAGGCCGTGACCTTTTTATGCCGCTGCGCCTGGCCCTGACCGGCCGCGATCACGGCCCAGAAATGAAGCTTTTGTTACCCCTTATTGGCGCCGAGCGGGCCAAGGCCAGATTGCGGGGAAAATCGGCATGACCTTTAAGCTCCACAATACCCTGACCCGGAAAAAAGAGGTCTTTAAGCCTATCGACCAAAAAAATGTCCGCATGTATGTTTGCGGCCCGACGGTTTATGATTATGCCCACATCGGCAATGCCCGCCCGGTAGTGGTCTTTGATATGCTGTTCAGGCTGCTGCGCCACCTTTACGGTGAAGACCACGTCACCTACGCCCGCAACATCACCGATATCGATGACAAGATTATGAAGGCGGCGGTGGACGGCAACAAAAGCATTAAAGAAATTTCTGACCATTTCGCCAAAATTTATAGCGAAGATGCCGCCAACCTGAACGCGCTGGAGCCGACCACAACCCCGCGGGCGACCGATTACCTCCCCGAAATGAAGGCGATGATCGAAAAGTTGATTGCAGATGGCCATGCTTATGAGGCCGAAGGCCATGTTTTATTCAATGTCCCTTCCATGGCAACGTATGGGCGGCTATCCAATAAAGATCAGGATGAGCTGATTGCCGGCGCCCGCGTCGAAGTTGCCCCCTACAAAAAAGACCCAAGAGATTTTGTGCTCTGGAAGCCCTCATCTGAAGACCAACCGGGCTGGGACAGCCCTTGGGGCAGGGGCCGCCCGGGCTGGCATCTGGAATGCTCGTGCATGACCGAAGATCTGGCCGAGACCATCGATATCCACGGCGGCGGGCTCGATCTGATTTTCCCCCACCACGAAAACGAGATCGCGCAAAGCGAATGCGCCCACGGCAAACCGATGGCCAACTACTGGGTCCATAACGGTTATCTGGTGCTGGGCGGTGAGAAAATGTCCAAATCCCTTGGCAACATCAAAACCATCCACGGGCTTTTGGAAAATCATCGAGGCGAAGCGCTTAGATTAACTCTGCTTAGCGCCCACTATCGCCAACCCCTGGATTTCTCCGAAGACGCTGTTAGAGAGCAAAAAGCACGGTTGGATCGATGGTACCGGAAAACCGAAAGCGCAAAGCCCGGAAATGTTCCTGAAGTGGTTCTTGAGGCCCTGAAAGATGACCTAAATACCCCAAAGGCTATTGCTGCCATTGGCAACACCGAAAATCCTGCCGACC
>JAZFRG010000210.1:0-2913 GCA_036445535.1 Sphingomonadales bacterium | reverse complement strand
TGACATTCATGCCATTTTAGATCCTGGGGATCAGGATTATTTTTATAAAACCCGGTCCGAGCGGATAAAAATGCCATTGGAAAACCTGGTTCCACTTCGCGGAAAAAACCTTGGCATTTTAAAAACCGCCCTTATTCCCTTAAAATCAATGCTGGCTGAGGCTGATTACTTTTCAGGTCCTTCGCCGCTGTATCCTGACTTTATTGCTTTTGGGGCTTTTAAATGGGCTGCGGCCTCAAGCCCACTAAAGGTTTTAGAGGGCGACGAGGAAATTCAGGGATGGTTTGATCGAATGGAAAACTTTTACCAGGAAAAAATTAGGGCTTTGGAAGAAAAACCTTTGCTTTAGGCTATTGAAACAATCGTCCCCCTCGGGCAAAGTCTTTGATGATGATTAAGGCAAAAAACCTCACCAAACTGTTCGGCCAAACCCCGGCGGTTGATGACATCTCCTTTTCGGTCACAAAAGGGGAAGTCCTTGGTTTTTTGGGTCCCAACGGGGCTGGCAAAACCACCACGATGAAAATGCTCACCGGGTTTTTGCAGCCGACCTTTGGCACCGCAACGATTTGCGGCAAGGATATTTGTACCCATACCCAGGAAGCTCAAAAGAACATTGGGTATTTGCCGGAAGGGTCGCCGTTGTACGGTGAAATGACCCCGCGGGATTTTTTGGACTTTATTGCCAGAGCCCGCGGCCTTGAAGCCAAAAAGAAAAGTGACGCCATTGAAAAGGTCGTTGAAACCATTGGTTTGATGCCGGTTCTGGACCAAAGCATTGAAACCCTGTCCAAGGGGTTCGGGCGTCGCCTGGGTTTGGCCCAGGCGCTAATCCACGACCCCAAGGTGCTTATTCTGGATGAACCCACCGACGGCCTTGACCCCAACCAGAAATTTGAATGCCGGGCCCTGATTGCCCGGTTAGCAAAAGAAAAGGCAATTATTATTTCCACCCATATTCTGGAAGAGGTGGAAAGTTTGTGCACCCGGGCGATCATAATTCATCAGGGCCGGGTGGTCGCGGACAGCACCCCCCATGGGCTAAGGGAAAAATCCCGTTATCACAATGCGATTATCATGCGCGGGCCCAAAACCGGGCATTTCAAATTGGCCAGAAAATTACGGGCACTTCCTGGAATAGAGGCGGTTGAAACCAAAACCGAGGGTGATAAAGCGGAACTAACGGTCTTGGCCCAGGGTGGCCGCTCGCCAATCGCTGCAATCCAGAACAATATCAAAGAAATTGGCTGGAAGGCCGAGGAATTATCCATTGACCCGGGCCGGCTTGATGATGTTTTCAGAAGCCTTACCCAGGGGCGGGAGGTCGCTTAGATGCAGGGCATGATGACTATATTCCGGCGTGAACTGGCGTCCTATTTTGCGACCCCGGTAGCGCTTGTGTTTAGTGTTGTTTTTCTGGTCCTGGCCGGGGCTTTTACTTTTTACATGGGCGACTTTTTCCTCCGGGATCAAGCCGACCTGAACTCCTTTTTTATGTACCACCCTTGGCTTTACCTGTTTTTAATCCCGGCCCTTTCGATGCGGCTTTGGGCCGAGGATCGGCGTTCCGGGACGTTTGAATTATTGCTGACATTGCCTATCAGTACCGGGGCTTTGGTTTTGGGTAAATTTTTTGCCGCCTGGGTTTTCGCAGGCCTGGTTTTGGCCCTGACTTTTCCAATCTGGATTACTGTAAATTATCTTGGGAACCCGGATAACAGTGTTATTTTTGCAGGCTACCTGGGCAGTTTCCTGATGGCCGGCACCTATTTAAGTATTGGGACGGCCTTTTCGGCTATGACTAAAAACCAGGTTATTGCTTTTGTTGGAACCGCTCTGACGTGTTTTTTGTTCATGGCCAGCGCTTTTCCACTGGTTCAGGGCTTCCTTGGGCTTTGGGCGCCCACTGAGATTATCAATCTGGTCGTCTCTTTTAGCTTTTTGACCCATTTCACTACCGCCACCAAGGGTTTGATTGAGGGCCGGGATATTGTCTTTTTCCTTAGCCTGGGCGGGTTTTGGCTGTTTGTGAATTACCTGGTTGTTCAACTGAAAAGAGAGGCCGGGTAATGGCCGAAAACAGGACCAAAACAACCCGCTTGAACCTTCTTTTGCAGTTGGTTTTTGCCTTCATTATTTTTCTTGGGGTCAACCTTTTGGGTAATGCCACTTTGGGGCCCTACAGGCTCGATTTAACGGGAGATAAGCTGTTTACCTTAAGCGAAGGAACCGAGCCTATTTTAGAGGCCCTTGAGCGGCCAATTACGCTGAAGTTTTATTTTTCGGAAAGCAACGCATCTGGTTATCCAGAACTTTACCGCTACGGCCAAAGGGTAGAGGATTTTTTAAAGGAATTTGAAGTCCTGGCGGGCGGGATGATAACCTTGGAAAAATATGATCCCGAAGCCTATACCCCGGAAAAAACCGAAGCTGAGGCCTACGGCCTGCTAAACCTTGGGGGCGGGGATGAAGATCCTTTTTTCTTGGGGCTTGTGGGGTTTGATGACACCAACCGTCTTGAGGTCATTTCAAGATTTTCCGAAGACCGGGAACGGTTTCTGGAATACGACCTTGCCAAAAATATCTATCTTCTGGCCCAGACTGAACGGCCAACGCTGGGTATTATCAGTGGGCTTCCTATCCAATTCGGAATTGGCGGCGCGATGGCTTTTATCCAGGGCCAAAGCCAGTCGTATTTACTGTATTCCCAGTTAGGCCAATTCTTTAACCTGGAACATATAGAAGGGGATTTCAGTGCCATCCCCAGCACCGTGGATGTTTTGATGGTTTTACACCCGCCCACCCTGACCGATCGTCAGCTTTTTGCCATTGACCAGTTTATTTTATCTGGAAATCCGGCCCTGGTATTTGTCGACCCCTATGCCGAAGTTTCCCCCATAAGCGATCAAAGCA
>JAZFRG010000209.1:0-3641 GCA_036445535.1 Sphingomonadales bacterium | reverse complement strand
CCTTGATGGAAATCGTTTCAAAGCCAGACCTCAGAACCCCCGAAGAAGCCGGGGCGTATGTCCGTAAAATTCGCTCAATCGTGCGCTACATTGGCACTTGCGACGGCAACATGGATGAGGGTTCGATGCGCGCCGATGTGAATGTTTCGGTGCGCCGCCCGGGCGATGAGCTAGGCACCCGGTGCGAGATTAAAAATGTAAATTCGGTGCGCTATGTCATGCAGGCGATTGTCTATGAAGCCCAGCGCCAGGTTGATGTCCTGGAAGACGGTGGCTCGATTGATCAGGAAACCCGCCAGTTCGACCCCGACAAGGTGGTGACCCGCTCAATGCGCTCAAAGGAAGAAGCCCACGATTACCGCTATTTCCCGGACCCGGACTTATTGCCACTTGAGTTTGATGATGCCTTTATCGCCGCTGCCAAGGCTGAGCTGCCTGAACTTCCGGATGTAAAAAAGGCCAGATTTATCAATGAATTAGGGCTGAGCCCCTACAATGCCTCGGTGCTGACAGCCGAGAAGGATAACGCCGACTTTTTTGAAGAACTTCTGGCTGAAACCACCAAGGCTACCGGCAAGGCCCCGAAAGATGTCGCCACTCGGGCGGCAAACTGGGTCATTAGTGATCTTTTCGGGCACCTGAATAAAGCCGGGGTTTCGGTCAAGGACAGCCCGGTTTCGGCTGAGGATGGGGCTGAGCTTTTAGAGCTGATTGAAAAAGGAACCATATCCGGCCGGATCGCCAAGGAAGTATTTGAGTTGATGTTCCACTCTGGCAAAAAGGCCCATGCGATTGTTAAGGAAAAGGGTCTCGAGCAGGTCTCGGACGTCCATGAGCTGGATGCCATGATTGAGAAAATTTTAGCCGACAACCCGGGCCAGGTCGCGGCCTATAAAGGCGGCAAGGACAAACTGATTGGCTTTTTCGTCGGCCAGGTCATGAAGGCCACCGGCGGCAAGGCCAATCCAGGTGTGGTCAACGATCTTTTGAAGAAAAAACTTTCGGGCTAAGAAAAAATGGGAACGATTATTTTTTTTTGTAGTTTTTTAGTTGTTTAAAAATTTCGTCAATTACTAAACCAGTTGAAATAAGTTTTTCTCTAAAGATTTTTAAATTATTAATTAATTTTGTTTTTGCTGAATTCATATCTTTGGTAATTTTAGGGATAGAGGCTAAGCTAATTTCAAATTTACTAAAACCATCGGCAGCACTTAACATTCCTTTTTTTAATCCTAAAATTCCTTCCAAAGTATCCTTTAATTCTTTCTCATCAATATTGAAGTCAGCTGCATTTTCAAAAATACCTCTAACACCTTCAATCATTCCATCTAAATAATCAAAAACTTGTTCCTGGTTATCTTCTAGGTATTGTGCAGTCTTTGTGTAGGAATATGCAATTTTCTTGCACGAAGCATAAATAGCCTTTGCGTTAAAGTTTGAACCTGTTCCGGCCATTTCAATAATCTTAACTTCGGTATTCGTAACTAAGGTTATTTCCTCAATATGGGTGGAAATTTTTTGGAGAATTTTTGTATTTTTTGTTGAATTTTCAGTCACTTGATTAAAATAATCCAACAGGCCTAACTCTTCCTCCTCTTTGGGAGGTGCCTTTAAATTTTTATTTTTTTTTGCTTCCTTGGGGACTGCAGTTGAATTTTTTTTAGATATTTTTTTTACTTGTTGTTTTTTTTCCTTTGTTATTTCCTTTTTTAATAAAGGCGCAATTTTAGTAAGGTGCATATCAAGAATTTGTCGCAGGTTGGTTTCATCTGAGAACTGGGCATACAAAACTCCATCAGATTTTAAGCGGGCAATTAAATCTTGGACTTTTTTTGCTTCCACCAAATTTAAAGTTTCTAAATCGACATTTGTTTTTTTTATGTAAAAAAGGATTTGCCAAGGGTTGCCCTCAACCTTAAATTTTTCCAAAGCCTTTTCATATTCTTCAATAGTTCCAGAAGGGGATTTTTTTGTTGGGGTTCCAATCGTTGCACCTAAAATTCCCAAGTAAATATCATAGTTATTCCCTATTTGTTGATTGATGACCTCTTGCGGCGAGTCTCCAATTCCCGGAATTGCATCAATCTCCCATAAAAGAGGTTCAAATCTCATTCTTAATTCGTGGTTATTTTTCCTATTCCAATGGCGAATTGTTGTATCCACAATTTCCCTCTCTTTTTGGACATCAGAGGGTGAGGAAACGAAAACGTCATATGCTAAAATTTGGCGCGGCATTCCACGTAAAGTATTAAACCTATTCCAGTAATTCAAGTAGAAGTTACGGGTGGGTAGGGAAAAAATGTTTTTTAATGAATTAAATTTTCCCTTGAATTCTATTAGGGTTGGCTTAATTGTTCTGCCATGATCCGTTTTTTAGCTCTTTTGTGCGCGGTTTTTGCGTTTTCCGGCGGGGCCCAGGCCTCGGGTGACCGGGTGTTTACGCTGACCGTTGATAATGATGTCCTGACGCCCAACGACCAGTATTTTACCAATGGAATTCGGATTTCGGGGGCTTTTGGGGAGCGCGCTCAAAAGCCATGGATGGACAAACTGGCCGATAAAATTCCTTTTTTATCAAAGGCCTATAACCGACGGGTCATTAGCTTTTCCCTCGGGCAAAACCACTATACCCCGGCTGACACTTCACCTTTTGGGTTGACCGTAACAGACCGCCCCTACGCCGGCTGGCTTTACGGCGAGATGGGCATCGAGGTCGACCGCGAAAAAACGGTCGATTACTTCAGCGTTCAATTGGGCGTCATCGGCCCCGCCTCATTAGCCGACCGGACCCAGCGCAGTTATCACCGGCTTATAAATTCACCGCGGCCCAACGGCTGGGAAAATCAGTTATCCAACGAACCGGGGCTGGTGGTGGCTTACCAGCGCGCTTTTAAAAACCACATAGATATCGCCAGAAGCGGACTTGAATTTTCTTCCAGCCCGCACCTCGGCATCGCCCTGGGAAATGTCTATACCTACGCCGCTGTCGGCTGGACTTTCCGCTTTGGCCAGGGGTTCAGGGAAGAAAACGGCCCGCCGCCGCGGATATCCCCGGCCCTGCCGGGCTCCAATTATTTTGAGGTCGCTAACAATTTTACCTGGTATATTTTCGGAGCCGTAGAGGGCCGCGCGGTGGCCCGGAATATCTTTTTGGATGGCAATACCTTTACCACCAGCCACAGCGTTTCCAAAAAACATCTTGTCGCCGACTTTCAATTCGGTATCGTTGTAATTGTTGATGGCATTCGCATTGCCTATACCCACGTTTTCCGGACCAGAGAATTTGACCTTCAGCCCGGCAAGCATGAATTCAGCAGTGTAAGCCTTGGTTTCAGATTTTAGGAGCAGTCATGATCGACCTATATTACTGGCCAACGCCCAACGGGCATAAGATTTCAATTTATCTGGAAGAGGCTGGGCTGGAATACCGCATGCACCCGGTAAACATTAACGCCGGCGACCAATTCAAACCCGAATTCCTCAAAATTTCACCCAACAACCGGATCCCGGCGATTGTCGACCGGGACGGGAAGGGCGGCCCCATTTCAATCTTTGAAAGCGGGGCTATCCTGCAATACCTGGGTGAGAAAACTGGCAAGTTCTTTCCCAAAGATCACCGGGCGCGCTGGCAGGTTTTGCAG
>JAZFRG010000208.1:0-4709 GCA_036445535.1 Sphingomonadales bacterium | reverse complement strand
ATTACCTGTTTGATGAGTTTGGTGAGATGATAGAGGGCTCTAAATAAATGCCTAAACGCACCGACATAAAAAGCATTCTGGTGATCGGCGCGGGGCCGATCATTATCGGTCAGGCGTGCGAGTTTGATTATTCCGGCACCCAGGCCTGTAAGGCCTTAAAAGAAGAGGGCTACCGGGTTATTCTGGTCAATTCCAATCCCGCGACGATCATGACCGATCCAGAATCGGCCGATGTTACTTATATTGAGCCGATCACGCTTGAAGTGGTCACAAAAATTATTGAAAAAGAAAATCCCGATGCGCTGCTGCCCACCATGGGCGGGCAAACCGGGTTAAACACCGCCTTGTCGCTGGCCCATGAGGGGGTTTTGGCAAAACATGGGGTTGAGCTTATTGGGGCCACCAAAGAGGCCATCGATAAGGCCGAAGACCGCGAGCTTTTTAAAAAAGCCATGAAAAACATCGGGCTGGATTGCCCAACCAGCCATTTGTGCCATTCCCTTGAAGATGCCTTTAAAGCGCTTGAAGATGTCGGCTTGCCTGCAATTATCAGACCCTCTTACACGATGGGTGGAACTGGTGGGGGCATTGCCTATAACCGTGAAGAATTTGAAGATATAATTCTGGGCGGCCTTGATGCTTCGCCGGTCACCGAAGTTCTGGTTGAAGAATCGGTTCTCGGTTGGAAGGAATATGAAATGGAGGTTGTTCGCGACAAAGCGGATAACTGTATCATTATTTGCTCCATCGAAAATATCGACCCGATGGGCATCCATACCGGCGATTCGGTGACGGTAGCCCCGGCGTTGACCCTGACCGATAAAGAATACCAGATTATGCGCAACGCCTCGATCGCAGTCTTGCGTGAGATTGGGGTGGAGACCGGGGGCTCGAACGTTCAATTCGCAGTCAACCCGGAAAATGGCCGCATGATTGTCATTGAAATGAACCCACGGGTGTCGAGATCCTCTGCTTTGGCCTCCAAAGCCACCGGATTTCCGATCGCCAAAATTGCCGCTAAGCTGGCGGTTGGCTACACCTTGGATGAGCTTGATAATGACATCACCGGTGTGACGCCCGCCTCCTTCGAGCCGACCATCGATTACGTAGTCACCAAAATTCCCCGCTTTACCTTTGAGAAATTTCCCGGCACCGCCCCTTATCTCACCACCTCCATGAAATCAGTGGGTGAAGCGATGGCGATTGGCCGCTCGTTTGCGGAAAGCCTGCAAAAAGCGCTCCGTTCCATGGAGACCGGTTTGAGCGGCCTGAACTCTCCCGAAATTAAAGGCTATAAACCCGGCTCTGATGACTTATCTGCTTTAAAAGCCCACCTCGGTCAGCCAGTTCCGGATCGGATTCTAGTGATTGCTGAGGCTTTTCGCGCTGGAATTGCCATCGACGAAGTGGCTTTTATCACCAAATACGACCCTTGGTTTTTAGGCCACATCAAAACCTTGGTAGACACCGAAGCTGAAATCATTAAATCGGGACTTCCCAAAGAGCGGAGCGATTGGCTTTCGCTAAAGGCCCTCGGGTTCTCGGATGAAAGGTTGGGCGAGCTGACCGGCAACAAGGCCGAGGATATTCGCGCCAAGCGCTGGAAAGTGGGTGTTCATCCGGTCTTTAAACGCATTGATACCTGCGCCGGGGAGTTTGAAGCCAAAACCCCTTACATGTATTCCACCTACGAAACCCCTTCATATTTTGCTGAGGTTGAGGGCGAGATTCTGGAGAGCGAAAGCCAGCCAACGGGTAAGAAAAAAGTGGTCATCCTTGGCGGCGGGCCGAACCGCATTGGCCAGGGCATCGAGTTTGATTATTGCTGTTGCCACGCGGCGTTCTCGTTATCCGAACAGGGGTATGAGACCATCATGGTCAATTGTAATCCGGAAACGGTTTCAACCGACTATGACACCTCGGACCGGCTTTATTTTGAGCCCCTGACTGGCGAAAATGTGATTGAGTTGATCCGCGCTGAGCAGCAAAACGGGGAAGTCCTTGGGGTTATTGTCCAGTTTGGTGGCCAGACCCCGTTAAAATTATCAAAGTTACTGGAAAAGGCCGGGATCCCGATTTTGGGAACCTCACCCGAAGCTATTGATTTGGCTGAGGACCGCGAACTATTCCAGGGGCTTGTCCAAAAACTTAATCTCAAACAGCCCCGCAATGGCATCGCCAGAAACCACAAAGAAGCCAGGAAGGTTGCCGAAAAAGTTGGCTTCCCGGTTTTGATCAGACCTTCATTTGTGTTGGGTGGGCGGGCCATGGAGATCGTTTACGAAATGGAGGGGCTTGATCGCTACATCCGAGACGCGGTTAAGGTTTCGGGCGAAAGTCCGGTCCTGATTGATAGTTATCTTCAGGATGCAGTTGAAATTGACGTTGATGCCCTATGCGATGGCAAAGACGTCTTCGTTGCCGGGATCATGCAACATATTGAAGAGGCGGGCATTCATTCCGGCGATAGTGCTTGTTCCTTGCCCCCCCATTCGCTAACTCCAAAAATCATTAAAGAGCTTGAGCGTCAAACCAAGGAACTGGCTTTGGCCTTGAACGTAGTCGGGCTGATGAATGTTCAGTTTGCAGTTAAGAACAGTGACATTTATTTAATCGAGGTGAACCCCAGGGCTTCCCGCACCGTACCCTTTGTAGCCAAAGCCATCAGCAAACCCGTGGCCAAAATTGCTGCCAGGATTATGGTTGGGGAAAAATTAAAGAATTTTAACCTAAAAGTGGAAACCTTTTCGCATACCTCAGTAAAGGTTCCGGTTTTCCCGTTTGCCAGGTTCCCGGGGGTTGATATTCTCCTTGGGCCCGAGATGAAATCCACCGGCGAGGTGATGGGCATTGATGAAAGTTTTGAAGGGGCTTTTGCCAAGGCGCAAATCGCGGCCGGCAATTCCTTCCCGGAAAGTGGCCAGGTTTTTGTGTCGCTGAAAGATGGCGATAAGGAAGCGATAGTTGATCCGGTCAGGGATCTAATCGAAATGGGTTTTTCCATTATCGCCACCCGGGGAACCGCCTTTTTCCTTAAGGGCAAGGGTTTGGAGGTTAATGTTATCAAGAAAGTTGCTGAAGGACGGCCCCACATTGTAGATGCCATGAAGAACCGTGAAATCGCCCTGATGTTTAATACTACCGAGGGAAAACAGTCGATTGCTGATAGTTATTCTCTCCGCAGGACGGCCCTGATGGAGAAAATTCCATACTTCACAACACTTTCAGGGTCTCTGGCCGCGGTAAAGGCTATTCGTGCTTTACGCACAGGGGGGCTTGAAGTTAAGGCACTTCAGGCTTATTCTAGGTAGCGTCTAAAAACACCACCCTAAATTTGGGTTTTGATCATGCTTAATTTAAGCGTGTGGTGAGTTTTTGACTTTTGAGAATCAAAAAGGAAAGTCCAGAATATGGCACAGGAAAAAGCCCCAATGCTTCAGGCAGGCTATGATGCCTTGAAGGATGAGCTCAGGCACTTAAAGGTGGATGAGCGGCCTGCTATTATTGATGCCATTGAGGAAGCACGCGGCCATGGGGATTTGTCGGAAAATGCAGAATACCACGCTGCCAAGGAACGCCAGGGTCAGATTGAATCGCGGATTATTGAATTGGATGATGTTCTGGGCCGTTCCGAAATTATTGACCCGTCCCGCCTGTCAGGAAAAAAGGTAATGTTCGGGGCAACCGTGTCGCTTTTGGATGAAGACGACAATAAAAAAGTTTACCAGATTGTTGGTGCCTATGAAACCGAGGTAAAAGCTGGGAAAATTTCCTATAATTCTCCACTGGGCCAAGCTTTAATAGGAAAAGAAATTGGCGATGATGTTGAGGTTCATACCCCCTCCGGTGAAAAATATTACGAGATCAAAAAGGTAACCTTTAAATAGGTTTTATTCTTCCCTTTCAAAACTGTAACCGCGTTCCACCTTGGCTACCCGAACATGAAACCAGGCATACCAGTCGGCTTTGCCTTTATTTTGGGCGGCCTGATGCCGTGCCACCGCTTTCCAGCTTTTGATTGAAGCCTCATCCTTCCAGTAGGAAACGGTTACGCCCAGGCCATCCTCGCCGTGGGCGGTTTCAAAGCCAAGGTAGCCTGGCTGTTTTTGTGCCAGATTAAACATCGCTTCTGCCATTGCTTCATAGCCGGGGGCCGCATCATCCCGGAGGGTGGATGTAAAAATAACTGCAAAGTAAGGCGGTTCAGGCGCCTTTATGAAAGAGGGCATTTTTTATTCCTTTCCGAAACCGCCGCCGCCGGGGGTTTCAATATGGATGGTATCTCCTGACTTGATTTTGACATTGTCACAACCTTTTAGCTTTAATGACGTCCCATTCCGGCGATCAATGCTATTTTCCCCGGCCTTTCCTGCCGACCCTCCATTTAGCCCAGGTGGCGGGACTTCACGGTGGCTGGACAAAACAGAAATTTCCATGTCTTCAAGCACTTTGATTTTCCGAATGGTGCCATTGCCGCCGCGCCATTTTCCCTTACCGCCACTGTTTTTCCTGATGGAAAATTCTTCCACAACAACCGGGTAACGCCATTCCAGAACCTCGGGGTCGGTCAGCCGGGAATTGGTCATATGGACCTGGCGGGCACTGACGCCATCAAAGCCATTTCCTGCCCCATAACCTCCGGCGATGGTTTCATAATATTGATATTTTTCATTGCCAAAGGTCAGATTGTTCATCGTCCCTTGTGCGGC
>JAZFRG010000207.1:0-3341 GCA_036445535.1 Sphingomonadales bacterium | reverse complement strand
GAATGTCACGGACGTATTTTGCGCCAATAATATCAAAGGCACAGGTTTCAGAGGCAAGGATATGAACGCCGTCCTCAAGCTGGCCCAAAACCATAGGCCGGACCCCGAGCGGATCGCGCACTCCGATCAGACCTTTTGGGGTTAGGGCGATCAGCGAATAAGCGCCTTCAACGTGGCGAAGCGCATCAATAAAACGGTCCAGGAAGGTCGTATAGCTGGATTTTGCAATCAGGTGGATAATCACCTCGGTATCAGAGGTTGATTGGAAAATCGCCCCCTCCTTAATCAGCTGGCCTCTCAAATATTCGGCATTGGTCAGATTACCGTTATGGCAAACCCCAAAGCCGCCGGTGTTCAGTTCGGCAAACATAGGCTGGACGTTCCTGAGCGCCGCGCCGCCGGTGGTAGAATAACGGTTATGGCCGATCGCCGATTTGCCGCCAAGTTCTGAAATTATTGAATTGGAGGAAAAATTATCCCCCACCAGCCCAAGCGCGCGGTGAACATGAAAGGTTTTGCCGTCGTAGGTTAAAATGCCTGAAGCTTCCTGACCGCGGTGTTGCATGGCATGAAGGCCAAGGGCGGTATGGGCAGAGGCGTCTTTGGTGCCGAAGATGCCATAAACGGCACATTCCTCATGGAGTTTGTCATCATCAAAGGGAGATTTTAGAAAAGGTGTGTCTTTGATCTGCTTCATAAGTCACAAGCCCTTGTTAAAAGATGCCGCCTTATACCTGAAAGATTTTCAGAAAAATAGAGGAAAATAACACTAAAAGAACCGTTTTTAATTTTGGCCATTCTAGGTTTCATCTGCGACATCATCAACCAGATCGTCCATCTCATCCCTGGTGTCATCGCCATAACCGAGCGCTAAATCCTTGGCTTCGTCAAAAATATTGGGGGTGACCTCGGCAATAATGGTGGCGCCTACTTGAACGTAGGGTAGCAGCTTGGCCTCGGTTACCCAGTCGGGATAGTTCTTTTCAGCAACAAACAGGCTAAAGGCCAGGAATGCGGCGGAAACCACCACCACACCGCGGATAAAGCCAAAGACGGTACCCAAAAGCCGGTCGACCGGCCCCATGAAGGAAGTCCTGATGCGCTCGCCAATAAACTTGCCGAGATAATTCAGGGCGACCAGGGAAATGACAAAGACCACGCCCATGCCCACCAGATTGGCCATCATATCAACACTAATAAATTTATTTGCCAGTGTGAAAGCCGCAGGCTGGGTGACAACGGTGATAAAAATCGCCCCGGCCCAGGTGACAAGTTTCATGGCTTCGGTGGTGAAGCCACGCCTGATCCCGGTTGCCGCGGACGCGAAAACGAAAATTAAAACGATAATGTCAACGCCAGTAAATCCCCACACGCTTTTAACACTCCTAAGTTAAGGTCGGTCCTTTATATCAAAGATATCATAGATAGGAACGGCTAATTTAGCTTTGTGAGGGCAATGAAGTCAGTTTCACCAATAATTCTTATGGGATGCCCCTTAGAAATTAAATCTTCGGCTTTTCTATGTTTTGAACTTTTTGAATGACCTGCTAACCTTGAAATATCCTGGTCCCCTAAAATAAGCAGGGTAGTTTTTCCAGTTACTTTCGAGCCTACATTACAGCCCGCAGTAGCTGCTAAAGCTTTTGCATCCTTTCGAGATAAACCCAAAGCACCTGTGAAAACTACAGATTCACCAAACAAAGGGCCTTCCTGATTGGCCTCATAAGTGGTTTTACTTTTATAACCCGGTGTTCCCCAGCCTATTGGCTTTTTTACGCGGTCGAGCCAATCCTCCAGGGGAACACCACTTTCCCCAATCGCCCGGACTAAAATTTCGCCACAAACCCGAGCATCCTCTCCGGCATCGTGATGCTGAAAGGTAATTCCCAATTCTTTGGCTAAATTTCCAAGACCATAACCACTTTTTGAAAATTGGTCCCAAGTTCTCCTGGCCACCCTAAGGGTATCAAGCCATTCTCTTTCTAATTTTGGCAAATCATGAAAATTGCAGGACTGGTCTAAAGCTACGATGTCAAAAGAGGAGTGGCTTACCAAAACCAAATTTTTTGTTTTAGAATCAATTTTTTCAATAATTTCTGGGAAGGAAGGGGCACCAATTACTGCACCTTCGTCAATTCCATGAATGGAGATGTTTATAGGTTCAAAATGGTCGTTAGGGTCTACAAATGAAGTCCATTGATTAATTAATTTCCCCGACCGAAAAGTAGCCAAACCAACCTGGCAAATGCTGGTTCTTTTTGAATTTGAAGTTTCAAAATCTAAGGCAACAAAATCCATGTCATAACCCCCGATTGTAAACTAAAGAGAAAAATAATTTTAAAGTAGAATTTAATCTCAGAAAAACAAACTTGTCAATTTAGGGTTTGGGTTTTATTTCCGCTTTTTCAAGCAAAAACATGGCAAGGCTACTAATGGTTAAATAATGGCGAGCTCTTATTGGATCCTGTATCTGAGAATCTGAAGTATGACTTTTTTCATTCTTAAACATATCAATGGACATTAATAAAAACTTCACCGCCTGGTTAAAATCGGCGTCAACATTCGGGGCCGCAGCCCCTTTTATGTGCAGATTTCCTTTTCCAAAGGCTTCCGACCCAGTTTCATAACTGGTAAGCTCTCGAAGTTTATCCCTGACAATTTTGAAGCTTTTTTCAACTGTCTCTGCAAACGCGCCCGCTTCAAAGGTTTGCAAACATTTTTCCTGAATTTTTGGGTGCAGCCCAGCCAACATTGAGATTGCTTCGGGTTTTGTTTCGCTTGTGGCCTGTGGTTCGATTCCCAAATCCTCCAAATCTTCAATGAAGCCAGATTTTATCCCCTCAAGGTGGGCTATTGAAGCCCCAAACCCTTTATGTAAGCCAGCTAAAACCTCCCGCAGGGGTGTCTCACCCATTCCATAATAGGGTGCCGTATCAAGGGTTGTAACCTTTAAACGATAACGGCGATATTCAATTGAATCCGCACCAAATATTGACATTAAAAGTTTGTCTAGCTTTGCCTTTAGTGTGCCAATTCTTGGGTCACTTCTTGTTGTTATGGAATCAATTTCTATTGAATTCATTTCAGCAATTCGTCGATCAATTTTAGTGATTGCCAATTGCATCTGTTCTTTAGACAATTGAGCTTGTCGAAGGTCTGGTTGTTTTACCATCTAATTTCCTTTCAACTCAAAGATATCAAGTAAATCAGCCACTATTTCTGCTTTTATCAATTGAAGCGACGTTTTTGGCACTTTTTTGCCCGCTGGAACCAGCGCGCGCTCGAAACCCAGCTTCTCGGCTTCCTTCAAACGCTGGGCTAAATGGCTTACTGGTCTGATT
>JAZFRG010000206.1:0-4604 GCA_036445535.1 Sphingomonadales bacterium | reverse complement strand
CACCGCCGGACCGTCGCGCTATTACAACGTCCGGGAGACCGGAACCCGGATTGGTTTTATCACGCCTTTATCTGAAAAATTTTGTGAAACCTGCAACCGCATCCGCATCACCTGCACCGGACAGCTTTATATGTGCCTCGGCCAGAATGACAAAGCCGACCTTTTGGAGGTCTTGCGCACTTCCAATTCAAGTGAGCCCTTAAAAGCCGCCATCCGGGAAGCTATATCCCGAAAACCCGAAGCCCATGATTTCAATAAATTCCAGGATCTTGGCACCGCAGCGGTCTCTCGCAACATGAATGTCACCGGGGGCTAACCCATGGAAAAAATAGCGATTATTAACTCAACCTCCGAAGAGGCGGTTGCGGCCAAAGCCGAGCTCGAAGGGCTTTACCCCACGGTGTCTGAAGAGGAGGCTGAAATTATCGTCGCCCTGGGCGGTGATGGTTTTATGCTGGAAACCCTCCACCGGTTTTTCCCCGCTTGCAAACCGATTTTTGGCATGAACCGTGGCACCGTCGGCTTTTTGATGAACGAATATAAACCCGACGGCCTGTTGGAGCGGCTTCAAGCCGCCAAACGGCACACCCTTCACCCCTTAAGAATGAAAGCCAAAACCAAGGACGGTAAAACCCTGGAAGCGGTGGCCATTAACGAGGTTTCGCTGCTTCGGGAAACCCGGCTTGCCGCTAAAATTAAAATCCATGTCGATGGCAAGGTTATGATGGAACAACTGGTCGCCGATGGGGTTTTGGTGGCAACGCCTGCCGGCTCAACCGCCTATAACCTCTCGGCCCACGGGCCAATTATCCCGCTTGGGACGGCACTTTTGGCGCTGACGCCCATAAGCGCTTTCAGGCCCCGGCGCTGGCGTGGGGCTTTACTGCCGATCAAATCAAAAATCCGGTTCGAGATTTTGAACGCCGAACACCGCCCGGTTTCTGCGGTTGCCGACCAGACCGAGGTCAGGGACGTTACCGAAGTTGAAATTGCCGAGGACAAGTCGGTTGAACTCAACCTTCTGTTTGATCCCCAACACGGCCTCGATGAGCGGATCCTTTTGGAGCAGTTTGTCGCCAGCTAAAAAAAACGGGGCCCCTTTTTAAATTTTGAGTGGCCCCGTCTCTATTCCTGGGAGGAGGAATTTTAGCGGCTGAACCGGTCAAACATCGCCCGGAATACATTTCCAGAATAAAATTCTGCCGGATTAAATACGTTGGTGAAATAGGCACTGACCATATTGTGCTCAAGATAAAGTTGAACCTCGGCAAAATAGGTGCCGCCCGAGCCGTTATGCCCCTGGCACGCGCCGGCATCTTCCAACCCCTGGCAAAAGTGACCCCAGCCAAAGGTGTAATCTTCACCAAAGGCAGGTTCCTGCCCCGGCTGGGGGGTGTGTAGCCCCTGAACGGTGGTAGCTTTCAGATAGCCGTCCTTGCCGTTCATACCATCAAGGTGAAACTGGCCGTATTTCAGCAAATCGCCTACCGAAGAATGGACATCGCCGGCCGGTGCCATGATTTTAATCAGCGTCTCCATGGCGCCTTCCGGTTGGGGCTCATATTTACCAGGTCCACCAAAGTGGCCTTGGGGTTGGTTTGGGTCTTCTTGGGTGACCGGCCAGCCAAAGCCCGCGGTTGCCATGCCGATGGCATCAAAAACATGTTCTTGCACGAGATCCTGCCAGGTTCGCCCGGTTGCCACTTCGGCCATATAACCGGCCAAACTAAGGCCGGCATTTGAATAAACCCCAACCCGGACCGGTTCCTCCATTAAAACGTCAGCCAAAAACTGGCCCCGGCGTTCGGTCTCGGTCCCGGTGTAGGCCATAAAACGCGCCGCCATATCTTGGTCGATGTTGCCATATCCCGGGATCCGGGCCTGATGGCCCATGACCTGCCAGAGCTTGGCATTTCGGTATTCATCGCGCATTTCCAACTCACCCAGAACCTCACCAACCGTGGTGTCCCAGTCCAGAACCCCCTCCTCGATTAGCTTGCCGATCATGGTCCCGGTAACCGATTTTGTTATTGAACCCCAATGAAACTTGTCATCCAGTTCGACATCCTCGGGCCCGCCAACCAAACGCTGGCCGCGGGCGGCAATATCAACCACCACACCCTCTTTCATGACCCCAAGGGCAACGCCCAGAATGCCACTTTGGGCGCGGTATTCATCAATAAACTCGCCAAGATTATCCCACGGAAAATCGAAATTGACTTCCTGGCCGGGGCCCATTGAGGGCTGCAGCCCCATGGGACCAATTTTAAAGGGTGCGGTGTCGTCAAAAACAAAAATCACTTTCCGGTATTCGCCGTGGTCGGCTTCCTGGACCAAAACCTCAAACATATTGGGTTGAACCTCTTCGACCTGAAGGATTGTCCACTTTCCAAAATCTTCCAGATCCATTTCAAACTGGCCAACCCGGGCCTCCAGGGGGGCCATGCCCAGCGCCTCTTCGGTGCGATTTTCAAGAAGCCAGTTTCGATACGCCTCGGGGTCCTGGTTTTCATAAGCGGCAAAAAAGCCGCGCATCCGGTCGCCCTTGATGCCGACCGGGAGCTCGGTATTTAAAGCCTCGGTTTCCTGTCCTTCATGATGTTCATAAGAAGCCGCTTGATATCCTATCGCTGTCGTGACTAGCAGGCCGCCAACCAGGGCCGATCCAAGTTTTTTTGATAATCTCATTTTCAAATCCTTAAATTAATATTCCCAAAGTTTCCTACCTTTAGGAAAAGAGTTTTAAGCGCGTTTGAAGAGATCGATTTATTTTGAAAGGGGCAGCGAAAATGTAATACGGGTGCCATTTTGGGGCTCACTTTCAGCGGTAACATTTCCGCCGTGGGCTTCGACAAAGGTTTTGACAATACTTAAACCCAGCCCGGCCCCCCCGGTGTCGCGGGTGCGCGAGCGGTCGGCGCGGTAAAAGCGCCCGAAAACATGCGGCAAATCAGATCCTGGTATTCCCGGACCATTATCTGATAAAGAAATTTCAATCATTTTTCCAACCACCCCCGCCTCGGCCTTTAAAATTAAACCCTTGGGTTTGGCGTTCAAAGCGTTTGAAAAAAGGTTTAATAATATTTGCCGGAGCCGCCTTGGGTCAGCTTCAATTTCAAGCCCTCCGGCCGCCTGGTTTTCAAACCTGGCCCCCTTGGAACCATGAAAGCCCTTCCAGGCATCCTCCAGCTCTTGTTTTAGATTAAGCCTCTCGGGATAAACCTTAAGCCGCCCGGCGTCTGATATCGCCAGGTCCTGCAGATCACCGATCAGGCCTTCCAAAAGCCCGGTCTCGGCCTTCATAACCTCAAGAAAATCCTTATCCTTTTTTATCAAACCCGCTTCCAGGGCCTCTAATTGACCCTTCAGGTTGGTCACCGGGGTTCTGAGTTCATGGGCCACGGCGGTGATGAATTTTTGGCGCATATCCTCGGTTCTGGCCAGCTCCTCAACCGCGCTATTAAAGGCACTCACGAGATCACCGACCTCGCCTGAGGCCTTGGCCTTGACAGGATCGGGAATTTTTCCACGCTTAAGCGTTTTGGCGGCATTAGTGACCTGGTGCACAGGGTTCAAGCCATAGCGCACCGACAGGCCAACCAGGATCAGGGTTAAAAGCGCGATCGGGATAATAAACCAGGCGGCGCTTTTGGAAACCGAGCTGGCAAACCCGGCGGAACGATCCGCAAGCCGGGGGGTGGGCATATAAAGCAAATGCCCAAAAACCTCACCTTCAAGGGTCAAGAGGGGCACACCCTCTACGCCCGCCAGCCAAACCTCTTCCTCCGAACCACCCCCCAAATCAAAGGTAACCTCATAACGTCCATCCTCGCCGGCATTAAATTTTTTCAGCTCCCCGAGCCCTGGATCACCAGCAACTATTTCCCCATCCGTTGCCAACAAAACCAAAGGACCATTGGGCAGACCAGCCCGGGCGCTTTCCCAGCCGCCTTTTTGATAAGCTTCGGAAACCGCAGCCGCCACTTCTTCGACCAGGTTTAAATCGGGGCTTTCCATTATGGAATCAACTTCGACAAACTGGTGAAATTCGAATTTGATCGATTGCTGGTAGGTATAAACCAGGGCAAAAAAAGCCGCGATGACAATGGCTGCAATGGCAACGCCCAAGCGAAATGCCAAACTTCTGAAAAGCGCCCTCATGGCTGGAACCTGTAGCCAATCCCAACCTCGGTCAGGATATATTTATGATCGCCCTTTTGCTCACCGAGCTTTTTACGAAGGTTTGAAACGTGGGCATCGATGGTCCTATCAAAGCCATCGAAGTCAGGGCCAAGGGCGGCGGTGATTAGCTGATCTCTAGTATAAATCCGCCCCGGTTGGGCGGCTAATGTCGTCAAAATATTATATTCGTTTTTGGTCAGCTTTATTTCAAAAGTCCCAATCGACACCTGCCGGGTGGCGCTATTAATTTTCATTTTTCCGAGCCGCACGACCTCTTCACCCTCGCCCTCAAAGGAATGGCGGCGGCGCAGGGCACTTTTAAGCCGGGCCAAAAGCTCGCGGCTTTGAAAGGGCTTTAGGACGTAATCATCAGCCCCCGCTTCAAGGCCCTCAACAATGTCATCTTCGGTGGTCTTGGCGGT
>JAZFRG010000205.1:0-3512 GCA_036445535.1 Sphingomonadales bacterium | reverse complement strand
TCTTGAAGAATTCCATCTCAACCCGGGTGATCGCCATGCCCATCCTGAAATCCAGGAGATGCCAGATCTCACCGGCGTCATCGCCGTTAATGCCTTCGCCGGTCAAAAGCAGCGGTTTGATGGCGTCGAGCGGGATAACCGATTCGCCGCCCAGATCGGTACCCACTTCAGGGGTTTTGGCGGAGGTCGCGGCATGCACCGGCACCCCGTCGATAGTCGCAATAATGGTCATCAGGTCATGGATTTCGGTCTCACCCAAGGGCTGGTCGAACAGCGACACCATGATCGCACCGCGCGGCAAAGAAACCGCGCCTGCGGGGGTTGAAACCGTCACCGGCTTGGTCATCACGCGGGCCAGAATGCCCTTTTCCTGCAACCGGTTTAGGGCTTTTGGGGCATAATAGGCACGCCAATCCAGAACGTAGGCGTAAGACGCTTGGTCGGGGGCGCTGAGAACCGGATAAGCGGGCAGGTCGGAGGATCCCAATTGCGAACCTGAGACCCGGCCCATCTCGGCATAATCGAGATTAAACAGCATCGGCATATTCCACGCCGATAAGTCATAAAAGACCGTGGTCTCGAACTCGGTTTCAATTTCAAACAGCGACTTTACCATTCTATATTGCGGCTGGTTGGTGGGAACAATATAGGCCTCACCAGCTTGAAAAGTGGTGCCATCAACCCGGACATCCTGGGCAAGCGCATTAAATTTGATCTGGTGGCGCTCCAGAAGTTTCAAAAATTCCCACATCCTGACATCATCGCCGCCGCTGGCGACCACATAGCCTTGAATGTTATCCCGGCTTCCCAATCGGGCAGCCTCAATGAAATAGTCTTTTTGGTGGGTTAAAAATTCACCGCGCAATCGCTGCGCCGAAGCCACGCTTGAGATTGAAGTCCGGAAATGCTTCCAGATGTTATCGCGGTAGGTCCGAAGCCCATTATCGCCCTCAATTTCGCCGCCCCTGGCGGTGGAGGCCTCATACAACATACCCACCGCACCATTAACTTTCGGGTAGGACGAGCCGGTGCCTATGTAGAAATAGTTGAAGGTTTCTTCGTTATAGTAAAGCCGCTTTTCGGCATCCAGATCGCCCTGCGGCCCCTTGGCCCACTCAAACATCAAATCAAGGGTGGCTTTTGGCATCAGGGGATAGGTCTGATCGGGAATGCCGGGGTGGAAATAATAGGTCTGGTTCCAGCCCATCTCGTGATAGTCGACCGAAATATTGGGCTTCCATTTGTGCCAGGTTTCGATCAACGCCTGGGATTCGGGATGCTGGACCAATAACCATTGGCGGTTCAGATCAAACCAGTAATGGTTGGTTCGGCCCCCCATCGGCCAGTCATAGCTATGGAGCCGGTCGTTGAGATCGCGGTTGACGGCTTTCGCCAGATTAACATCCTGCCAGGCTTGCCGCCGGGAATGGCCATCGGGGTTGTGGACCGCAAAAATCACAACCACGCTTTCCTTTAAAATCGCATCAACTTCTGGCCCCTGGGCGGCGGCAAAATAATAAGCGGCGGGGATGGACGCGTCCATGCCACTGGGCTCGGCGCCATGGACCCCGTAGGTTAGCCAGGTCACCACTGGCATATCGCTGGTTACAGCCTGGCCCGAGGTTGGGTCTGAAAGCGCCACATGCGCGGCCCTGATTTCATCCAGACGGGCGTGGTTTTCAGGCGAGGTGATAATAATTTCCAGGAGCGGCCGGCGCTCATGGCTGTAACCTACCACATTGACGACTACCCGGTCTGAGCTTGCGCCCAGCAATTGCATATATTCCACCAGTTGATGATGGCGGATCGGGGCATGGCCAAATTTAAAGCCTAAAAATTCTTCCGGGTCGGGAATTAATGGGTCTAGGTTCACCCCCTCGGGATAAAACGAATAAGGATCATCCTGATAAGTGGCGGCAAGGGTGCTTGCGCTAAAATAAACAAAAAACAGTGTTAGCAAAAATTTAAACGTTTTCATGGTCCCCCCGGGGTTATTTCCAGTTTTGAATGTCATAGCCATTGTCTTTGGCTATTTGTCTTAGCTTTGTGGTCGGGTTCACGGCAACCCTAAAATCTGCCAGCGCAAAGGTTGGCGCGTCGGTGTGGTGGTCGGAATAAAACCAGACCCTGCCAACGGTCCGGCCCGCCAGAAAAGCCTGAACCCGTTTGGCTTTCTCAGCCCCGTAGCAGTTCTCGCCTTTTATCATCGGCTCAATGATGCCACGTCGCCACACCGAGGTGGTAGCAATGATATGGTCTGCGCCCAATTTTTTGGCAATATCCTCGACGTAGAAATCCATGGAGGCGGTTGCGATAACGACCATGTCACCCTTTTTTTTGTGGGCTTTGATGGCCTCCAGCCCGCTTTCAAAAAATTTACCCCTTTCCTGCAGACGTTTCAGAAAGGCTTTGGAATATTTACTGGTCTGGTTTTTGCTCATCCCGGTCATGAACGATCTCAGCATGTATTCCTTTAGGGTTTTTCGGGTGCGGCGCTTTATAAGATAAAGCAGCATCTGGAACATGACGGCGAAAATATAAAGCCGCTTGTCGGGCTCTTCCCGGGCGATGGAAATTAAAAAGGGCGAAAAACTGCCGCCTTTGGTGAGCGTCCGGTCCAAATCAAAAATGGCAATGTTTTTAGCCACTTTTCTTGTCCGCCTTTAGAATTTCCTCAACGATGGGGACATCGTCCGGTTTGTCGACATCGATGGCGATCCGGCCTGTAGGGACCATCAACGCCCTAACCTCGGCTTTTAGGGTTTTGGACGCGCGTTGAAGCGCCTTTTCGATGGTTAGGGTCCTGAACAGCGCACCAAGAAGGGTGGTAAAGCCAAACGAGGCAACCATTTTCAAGGCCTTTTTCCGGTCTTTTTCCACCCCCAGCCAAAAAGTTGCAGCCCCAAGCGCTTTTGGGGTCAAAAGCGCGTAGAGGTTACAGCCACCGTAACTTTCCCCCTTTAGGTGATAATAGGTGCGGCGCATTTTCGGGTAATCGGCCACCACCCGGCTTTTTTCCACCAGCGCTACGACAACATCGGCTTCGTCCTCTTTAAGGGCCGCGTTCGTGAACCAGTCGATAATGTCCGGGGTTAAAAGCGGGTTGTCGCCAGTTAAAATCAAAATTGGAAAATTTAACTTTAAATCCTTGATGGTTTTCAGAACGCTCCTAACCGGGGTATCGGCACCTTCCAGAAAATGAACCCGGCGGACATCCTCGCCCGAAAAAATCAGACCTTCCTTAATCTCCAGGGCGCGATTGGCAACAACGTAGGTGTCGCCGATGGTTTTAGCCTTTGCCAGAGCTTCCAAAACATAGCCCGCCATGGCCCGGCCAGCCAGTTTCAAAAGCGCTTTCCTGCCGCCAAAAAGCCCGGCGGCCTGGTCATCCCCGGTTCGATCCCCGGCCAACACAATTGCGGCTAGGCGCTCCATTCGTCTTTATTGTCCTTGTTCCGGTAAAATTCCGTTGGTAAAACCACCACATTCCGAATTTCAAATCTACAGGAAAA
>JAZFRG010000204.1:0-2146 GCA_036445535.1 Sphingomonadales bacterium | reverse complement strand
GACGGGCGCGGCCAAACCTTTGGCCCCTTTGTTGCCGGCGCAGAATATACTTTTTATCAAGTTGGCGGCGGGGCAGCAGACATCGGGATTTTGTTTGAATACCTGCACTATGGCAGGAATGCCCTACAGCCACCAACCGCCTTTGAGGATGACATGTTCGCAGGCGTTCGTCTGGCGCTTAATGACACCCAGGATACATCGGTGTTGGCAGGAACCTTTTATGACCCCTCCAGCGGCGAAACCTTTATCAATATCGAGGCCGAGCGGCGCATAGGCCAAAACCTGGTTGTGGAATTTCGTGCCCGCTTTTTTATGGGGGCTAGTCCTCTTGACCCAACGTTTGCGCTTTTAAAAGATGACTACATCCAGTTCAGGCTGGCCAGGTATTTTTAGGAAAAAATCATGAAACATTATGCCGAAATTAAACCTGCAAATAAAAACGTTTCAGTCACTGCAAATGGCGAAACATTGGCAAACAGTAAAAATGCCCTTGAGCTAACCGAGTTCCATTTTGGAAAAACCTTTTCCCCGGTTTTTTACATCCCCCGTGAAGATGTGGACTTTTCAAAGCTGGTGAAAAATAAGGAGTTTACGACCCACTGCCCGATCAAGGGTGATGCCAGTTATTATTCCCTGAAAACCAAAGATGGCCTGATTGAAAACATTGCCTGGAGCTACGAAGACCCCGTTAGCCATGTTAAAGCCGTCAAAGACCACCTGGCCTTCGACGGCAATTTAACAAAACTTTTTTAAACCTTGGACCAAGGTTTATTTTTCGGTTTTAGCTAACGTTGCGGTATTCCCGCAGCCCTTTTCATCCGTACAACCTCCAGAACCAGCAATGGAAATAAGAAGGGGGACATTATTATTTATAAAAACATCCGCAAGGAGTTCCAAACCTGCCTGGGGCATATTTGCCAGACCGGCGCGGCGCAAGCCCATATTATTTTCAAGAAAAGATTGAAACGCGTATCGATCGCTAGCGTTGTTTAGTCTTGCGGCAAGAACTTGGGCCGAGTCTACATCGGCACCGCCATGGACCAAACCGCCAGCCAGATCGGCAACCATCCAATCATAATAACCCGGATTAATGGTGCTAATTCCGGAAATATTGCCATGAAATGCTGGGTCGGAATATTCCTTAATATGGGCAAGAATCTTTTGATCAGAATTATCAAAGGCGGCGGCCGTCCAAGCATAAAATTTTGAAACCAGCATTTTGCTGCCCTTGGGCCGGGCACCGCGATTGGAATTTACAAATTCAATTGCATTTTTTTCAAGCTGCTGCCAAACATTTTTAGAAGTAAAAGCATTGCGGGCCAAGGTCGGGCCGCCGATGGAACCCTGGAAAAATCCATAAATCACCAGTGGCGATTGCCAATTCCCCATTACAATTTTTTCAATATCGGTTAAGGAAAGCGGAACGCCCTCAATGGTGACAACCTTTTGATCCCAAAAAGCCGGGTTCCCTCTTTTGGCCTTTTTAAAACCATTAAGTTTTCGAATCGGGTATTCACGGATAAGCTCCCGGACAACAATCATATTGTGAAGATTTAACCAGTAGGTTAACTGGGCATCCTTGGAAAAAGAACTTAAGGGCCGACTATTACTTAGATTTTCAAGGCCGACAATAAGATCACTGTAATACATTTCATAGTCTTCACCCATACTGTGAAGAAAAAGCCGGTTTCCCTCAAACCTGGAGGGGCCGTAATTGCCAAAACTAATGTTTGAATTAACAAATTTTTTGCTTTTCCCTTCGGTTCCCAGAATCCCTTTAGAGCGCCCGAAAGGGAGTACGGTAGCTTGCAGAACTTCGGTTAGGGGAAGAAAATCAATCTTGGATTTGGAGGTAGCTTTATAGGTACTAAATCGTTCAATCACATTTATTTGGGTGTTTTGGTCGTTTTGGGCAAAACTCGAGCCTGAGAATATCCCAAGGGTTAAAAGCACTATTAACCCCGCTGCTTTTAAGGTCTTCATTCTATTTCCTCGCTGTTTTTTTATATTTTATTTTTTTTGTTCTCCATATAACTTAGTGTCTAAATCAAAGTTTTTAAGACCTTTTAAAGAAAAAAATTTCCCCCCTCAAAAAAACCACGCACAAAGGACGGCTTTTCCTAATTCTAAAAGGGCCAGTTTATTC
>JAZFRG010000203.1:0-4439 GCA_036445535.1 Sphingomonadales bacterium | reverse complement strand
GGATTTCTTCGGGTTCAACCTTGGCTTCGGGTTTTGCCTCCTTCTTGGGCTCAACCTTCTTTGGTTCAGGTTTTTTAGGCTCTACCTTCTTTGGTTCAACCTTTTTAGGTTCAGGTTTTTTGGGTGGTTCTTTCTTTGGCTCAGGCTTTGGCTCTGGTTTCTTTTCTTCTTTTTGGGGCGCGAACTTTTTCAATACCTTGGCGAAAACCCCTTCTTTTTTAGGGGCTTCTTTTTTAGGCTCAGGCTTTGGCTCTGCTTTTTTGGGCTCAAGTTTTGGCGCAGGTTTTTTAGGCTCCGGCTTTTTAGGTTCCGGTTTTTTAACCTCAGGTTTTTTCGGCGCCACCTTGGGCTTCGGGGCTTCCTTTTTAGGCGCGGGTTTCTTGGGTTCTTCGGGGGCCTTTTTTGGGGCCTCTTCCTTAACCCCGACCAGCTCTTTGGCTTTTTCCTTAACCTTGTCAAAAAACTTTTTAAACATTTACGGCGATCCCCCAAAGCTCGTCACTTTTAGCCTCGAGCTTACATTGGACCAAGGCCCCGGTGGGGTAAACCCCTTCCAATATCACCGGGGAAAAATCTTCCGCATGCCCGAGGGAAACTTGCCGGGCTTCATGGCTGCGTTCAACCAGGATGGTTCCGGTTTTGCCGCCAAGTTTTTCAAACATTTTTTTATCTGCTTCATCGCCTTTGGCGCGAAGCCGGGCGGCGCGTTCTTTCCGGATATTGCCCAGAATCTGGGGCATTTTGGCTGCCGGTGTGCCCCGCCTGGCCGAGTAAGGGAAGACATGCAAGAAGTTCAAACCGCACTCATCCACAAGATCCAGGGTTTTTTGGAACATTGCTTCGGTTTCGGTTGGAAAGCCGGTGATGAAATCAGCGCCAAAGACCATATCCGAGCGTGCGGCCCTGATCTTATCTGTGAATTCGATGGCGTCCTCGCGGCTGTGCCGACGTTTCATTCGTTTTAAAATCATATTATCGCCAGCCTGCAAGCTTAAGTGCAGATGCGGCATAAGCCTCTCGTCACCGGTGATCGCTTCAAACAAGGCATCATCCACTTCAACCGCATCCAGGGAGCTTAGACGTAACCGGGGCAGGTCAGGCACCTGGACCAGAATTTTCTGGACCAGATCACCCAATTCAGGTGTGCCCGGAAGGTCAGCCCCAAACGAAGTAATATCAACCCCGGTCAAAACCACCTCTTTGTAGCCCTTATCGACCAGAACCTTGATCTGGTTTACGACTTCACCAATACCCACGCTTCTGGAATTGCCCCGACCATAGGGGATAATGCAAAAGGTGCAACGGTGGTCACAACCATTCTGAACCTGCACGAAAGCCCTGGATTTACCTTCAAAGCCTTCAATCAGGTGCCCGGCGGTTTCCTTAACCGACATGATGTCGTTAACCAGAACCTTTTCTTTATTTTTAAGCGACAGATAGGTTTCGGGCTTCATTTTTTCATCATTACCGATAACTTTTGTGACGCCGGGGATGTCTGAAAATTCTAAGGGGTCAATTTGTGCGGCGCAGCCAGTGACAATAATTTCCTTGTCCGGGTTTTCCCTGTGGGCACGCCTGATTGCCTGTCTGGCTTGTCTGACCGCTTCCCCGGTGACCGCGCAGGTATTGACGATCAGGGCGTTTTTCATGCCCGCCGCTTCAGCGTGGTTTTTCATCACCTCTGATTCAAAGGCGTTCAGCCGACAGCCGAAGGTCATGACTTCAGGGGCGCTCATGCGACATCTTCCTGTCGAACCGCCATGGGCAGGTCAACTTCACCGGAAAAGGCAGTTTCCGTTGGGCCTGAGAGAATAATCCGGTTTTTTTCATCCCATTCCACTGAAAGCTTGCCACCGTCCATCAGGATGCTGGTTTTTCTGTCGGTTAGTCCCCGGCTGGCAGCCGCGACAAGGGTGGCGCAGGCTCCGGTCCCGCAGGCCTGGGTAATCCCGGTGCCCCGTTCCCAGACCCGAAGGCGAATCTCGCCGTTGGATTTAATCTCGGCAACATTGACGTTAACCCGCTCTGGAAACAGAAAATAGTTTTCGATCTTGGGTCCAAGGGTGGCCAGCGAAATGCTTGCCGCATCGGCGACAAAAAAGACCACATGAGGGTTGCCTACGCTAAGCGCCACGGGGTCACTCAGGGCCCCCATTTTGAGGCCCAAATGCAAGGTATCGCGCTCTTCGGATAACGGAATTTTTTGCCAGTCAAAAATTGGCTCCCCCATATCTATGGCCACTCCGCCTGGGACCCTGTGGCAATAAAGCAGCCCTGAGGTGGTCTCAACAGTAACCTTATCCACACCTTTTTCAGCCATGATCAAATCGGCAATGCAGCGCGTGCCGTTTCCGCACTGGCCAGCCTCGGTACCATCGGCATTATAAATCCGCATAAAGACATCGGCTTCGTTGCTGGGCTCAATTAAAAGCACCTGGTCACAGCCAATTCCGGTGCGCCGGTTTGAAAGCCTTTGGATGGTTTTGGGATCCAGCGAAAAGGCATCGGATCTGCCATCCAGAACGATAAAATCGTTGCCCAGACCGTGCATTTTCAGGAAATGCGTATGCGTGGTTTTATTATTATTTCTCATGTTCGGCCTTATATGGGTTTAAACCCCTAAAAGTCCACAAATTTTAGGCGGTTTTGAGGCGGAAAACCTAAGAAAAAATGAGCGGAACCAGCTGATAGGTCATCGTCGTCAAAACCAGGATGGCGGCAATATTTATCCAAAAGCCTGCTCGGGACATTTGCGGGATAGGCACTTTGCCACTGGCGAAAACAATAGCGTTTGGCCCGGTAGCGACCGGCAGCATAAAGGCGCAACTGGCAGCCAGGGCTGCGGGCGCTGCCAAAAGAATTGGGTCCATGCCACTGGCAAAGGCAATTGCGCCGAGGACGGGAAGCAAAGCGGCGGTGGTGGCGGTATTGCTGGTAAGTTCGGTTAAAAACACCACCAGGGTTACCAAGCCGCCAATTAAAATAAACAAATGGAAGACGGTCAGGGCCGCCAGGCCTTCGCCAAGCCAAATGGAAAGACCGGTGCTTTGAATGGCCGCAGCCATACTTAATCCCCCGCCAAACAACAAAAGAACTCCCCAAGGCAATTTTAAAGCCCAGTCCCAATTTAAAAGGGTAGCGCCTCTCTTTCCCTTTGCACCGGCCGGGATCAGGAACATCAAAAGCGCCCCAAAAATGGCAATATTGGTGTCGGTAAGATTTTCAAAAAAACCAATATCGGTAAACTCCTTAAAAAGCGGGCGGGTCATCCAGCTAAAGGCTATAAATGAAAACACCATGGCCACCCGTTTTTCCGGGGCTGTTACGGGACCCATTTTTTCAAGTTCATCCAGAATGAATTTTTTACCCTTTTTGCCTTTGAAGCTTTTCATCGGAAACACAAACCGGGTCAAAATGAACCAGGCAATGGGCAGCAAGACCATAACAATGGGCACCCCCAAAAGCATCCAGTCGGTAAAGGAAATCGTGATATTATGGGTAATTTCAAGATAACCTCTGACCATGGCATTGGGTGGGGTTCCAATTAGCGTTCCAAACCCGCCAATGCTGGCGGCATAAGCCAACCCTAATAAAAGCGCGATAGTAAAAACCCGGCGGTTTTCTTTATCGGTTGAAATGGCACCCGCCATGGAAAGGGCGATGGGCACCATCATTATGGTGGTTGCGGTGTTCGATATCCACATCGAAAGCAATCCGGCGGTGACCATAAATCCACCAATTAGGGAAGCAGGATGATCCTTTGTTTTAGATAAAATGGTCAAGGCTATGCGCCGGTGAAGGTCCCAACGCTGCAGGGCCATAGCCATTAGGAAACCACCTAACAACAAAAAGATTACGCTGTGGGCATAGGGGTTCGCGGCCTCTTGCATTGAAGAGATCCCCATTACCGGCAAAAACACAAGTGGGATAAGGGATGTTGCTGGCACCGGAATAGCTTCTGTCGCCCACCAGGTTGCCATCCAAACAACCATGGCAACGACTTGCCAGGCGGCAGGGTTTATCCCCTCAGCGGGCGGTAAAAAAAGGATAAGGGCCGCCAGAAGGGGCCCCAGGAAAAATCCGATTTTCTGATATGTCTTGCGCTCGCTGGCCATTTTCCCCCTTTAGACGCCGACCGTAACCGGTTGCCAAAAAAGGTTCAACCCGGTTTGGGATTGACTCTTTTCCGGTTTTTCTTATATAAACAAAAAATAGTATCAATATGATATATAAAACATTACACGACAGAGGAGACCCACGATGGCGGGGAAAGTAAAGAAATTCTTTAAATGGACAGGCATTAGCGTTGGCGCTTTGATTATTGGTGCCAGTGCCTTTGGCGCGCATGAGTGGTATGCCGATAAGCCATTTTTCGTTAACAATTTTTATAACCTGGCTTTTTTGAATGTTATTCTGGAAAGTCCAGAATCATTAACAGC
>JAZFRG010000202.1:0-2106 GCA_036445535.1 Sphingomonadales bacterium | reverse complement strand
AATCGATTGGCAAGAACACGACAATTTCAATAGGTGCTACTTTTAGTTATTTAAATGTGGATGATTTCCGGTTTCCGTCGCATGGCCAAAAAATCCTTTTATCTATTGATTATGCTGGTTTGGGGGGAAATATTAAATACATTAGAACCACCCTTGATGCTGATCTTTACCGGCCCATTACGGGGCAATGGATTGGCCATTTAGGTCTGGAAGCTGGTTTCATTGAGGGGCTGGGTCAATCGGTAAGAATTAATGACCGCTTTTTCTTGGGTAATCCCCGTTTCAGAGGTTTCGATGTCGCCGGCGTTGGGCCGGTTGATACCATTACCGGCCAATTCCTGGGCGGGAATATTTTCTGGGTTGCCACCGCAGGGGTGGTTGTCCCACTGGGCGATTTTGCCGATGAACTTGGTTTCCAGCTTAGTGCCTATGTTGATGTCGGAACCCTGTATAATGCCGAATTGCCACCGGTGGACCCCGATCTGATGATAATCCCCGGTCTTTGTATCCTTCCCGGTGGCTCTCAGCATGGCAATTCGTGTGTTTTTGACAGCAGTGCCCCAAGAGTGTCAGTGGGCATTGGTTTAACCTGGGATTCACCCTTTGGGCCGGTCCGGTTGGATGTTGCCAAGGCCATAATTAAAGAACCATTTGACAGAGCTCAATTAATTCAATTTAACGTCGGAACTAGATTCTAACAGAAAAGGAAAAAAGATGAGAACCCCGATAAAATTTTTTATAACTATAATGCTGGCTTTATCAGCCGTGGTGTTTTCCGCGTCCGCTTTTGCACAAACTGGTGGGAAAGTTATCATTGTTGATTTCACCAGGGTTCAGGAGGATTCGCTGGTTGGCCAAAATGTTATTTCCCAACTTACCCAATACGGAAATGCAGTTCAGGCCAGAAAAGAAGCTTTAGAAGCCCAGCTCAACAAGGAAGGAACCGACCTTGAAGCCCAGGAAGTTGTTCTTCCCCCGGATGCCTTTCAGCAAAGGGTTGATGAATTTCAGAGAAAAGCCCGCTTGGCCGATCTGGAACTTCAAGGCTACCGCTCGACCATGGTTCGTGCCGAACAAAATGCTAAACTGGAAATTACCAATAATCTGAAACCCATTGTTAACGCCATCATGAATGAAAAAGGGGCTGATTTGGTCCTGGATAAAAATCTGATATATATGGCGGCAGGGGGCTTTGATGTCACTGATCTGGTGGTTTCACGGTTAGACTCTACGGTCCAACAATACTCTCTGGGTCTTCAGGCCCCGACCCTGGATGGACCAGGCAACTAGAAAAATTACCCAATGAGATTTGAAGGGAATGGGTATCATGCCCGTTCCCTTTTTTTTTAGAAGGAAAAAGTAATGAGCGAAAAAAAACTGGTTTTGGAAATTGAAGATATCATGGGGCTCATACCCCACCGCTACCCAATTCTTTTGGTGGATCGGGTAAAAGATATAGAAAGTGGGAAAAGGGCCACGGGCATTAAAAACGTGACCATTAATGAACCTTTTTTTCAGGGTCATTTTCCTGGCCTTCCGGTGATGCCCGGAGTTTTAATCATTGAGGCTTTGGCGCAAACCGCCGCGGTTTTGTGTATGCATGACCTGGGCGACGCTGCAAAAAACAAGGTCGTTTATTTCATGACCATCACCGATGCAAAGTTTCGACGCCCGGTAAAGCCTGGGGATACGCTTGAATTAAAGGTTGAAATTGAACAGCAACGGGGGGTTGTTTCAAAATTCATCGGCAAGGCCGAAGTTGATGGAAAAGTAGTATCCCAAGCCCGCTTTTCTGCGATGATGGCTGATCGCTAAAAGTTAATCCCGTTTGGAGACTGGAACGTATTCGCGCCTGCCCGGGCCGGTATAAAGCTGCCGGGGTCTGCCGATTTTCTGGATCGGGTCGGAAATCATTTCATTCCATTGAGAAATCCAACCCACGGTTCTGGCCAAAGCAAACAAAACCGTAAACATGCTGGTCGGAAAGCCCATGGCTTTCAGGATAATGCCCGAATAAAAATCTACATTTGGATAAAGTTTCTTTTCAATGAAATATTCATCCTTAAGGGCAATTTTCTCTAATTCACGGGCGACATCAAACAAGTG
>JAZFRG010000201.1:0-2208 GCA_036445535.1 Sphingomonadales bacterium | reverse complement strand
TTCTCTTTTGGTGTGGCGGCGTGTGAAGCCCCTGATCCTTTAACCCAGGCTATTGCCCAGATAAAGTTCATCAGGGAATTGACAAAAAAGCTGATGACCGTGCCAATTAAAGATGAGTTGCCAAGGGTGGCCATCGTCGCCTCAACGCTTTCATAGCCATTGATAAAATCAACGACTTCTCGAATTTCGATGATCAAAAACGTATAAAGGCCAACGGCGCCGTAGAACCTGCCGCCGAATTTAAGCCATTTGTTGTGAATGGGGTTTTTGGTTTTGGTTTTTTTCACCTTTTGGGCTTTTCTCATCGCCTTAATTTCGGCGCGCTGGCTTTTGTGATCGCCCTCACCAGACAACCGCCCGGTTTTAATCGACCAGCTGACCAGAAGGTAGCTAAGAATACCCAAAGGCAAGGCAACCGCAAAAAGGGCCTCTATAATTTCCCAAACCATAAAACCGTCTTAACACAAGAATGGTCTAACTTTAAATGGCTACCCGTTTTGAGGGTTGGAATGTTCGTGCTAAGGAGTAAAAATTAAGAAGGAGATAATTATGAAATCGACAAATTTTTCCCGTTGGGCTTTTATTATCTTTTTCTCTTTTGGTGTGGCGGCGTGTGAAGCCCCTGATCCTTTAACCCAGGCTATTGAAAAAAACACCCAAAGCCGGGGCGGCGCTGAGGCCATTGCTTCGGTCCAGACCCTCCAGATCAGAATTAAAATCACCGAACCAAGCTTTCAAGTGGTGGGAGAATATGTTGCCACCCGGGATGGCAAGATGAGGATTGACGTTTTCGCCGATGGTCAGCGAGTGTTTACGGAAGCTTTTGATGGTGACAGCGGCTGGCAAATGTTTGGCGACGGCACCGTTGCCGATATGAGCAAAGCTGGCGAAGAGGCTGTCCAACATGGCATCATTACCAATCTTTACGGATTAAATGAAATGGCGGGGTTGGGTCTGGCGATTGAATATTCGGGGCGTAAAACGATTGCCGGGGAGACCTATGAAAAAATTGACCTGATTTTTGAAGACGGCCTGGTTAACCATTATTTCCTCCAGGAACGAACAGGTTTGATTATTCGCCAGCGCAGTGATGTTGCCCTGCATCCCGACGTTGATGATACGGTTCAGCGCTTTGAGACCGTTTACAGCGATTTCAGGACCATCGGCGGTGTTGTCTATTTCTTTCATGAAGAGAAACGGGATATTGATTCTGGTGAGTTGGTCCAGACTACTCAAATTGAGGAAATTATCCAAAACCCTGAATTTGATCCGGCCTTTTTTGAAAGACCAGAAGGTTAGGTTTGGCGGAGGATAATATGAGCATTCAATCTTGGGCTAAGGCTCTGACGGCACTCCTTTTTTTAATAACTCTTTCCCCTTTGGCGGTGGCCGAGGAGCAAAAGGCACCCGCACCCGAGCTTAGCTATACCGCACCGATCGGAGCCAGGGTATACGACCTTTCCAAATTACAGCCCTATACCGCGGGCTGGATCCAAAGCATAAAAAATGAAGAGACCTGGGAAGTTGTTGGAACGGTAGAGGAAACCCTGGACTTTGATGAAGCGGGTAACTGGCGGCATATAACAAACCCAAAACGCAACGGCAGTGAGGTAAAGGTAAAAGTCACTCGAACCCTGAATCGGGATAATTTTACCCCGCTTCATTTCTTAAGAACCATGGAAAACGGGCCCGAGGGCGCCCCGGTTGAAGTTAATTTTAATATCGGGGTTTTGGATGTCCGGGGGTATTATTTAGCCGCCGATGGCACCAAAAAGCCTTACTCAAAGGAATTTCCAGTGCCCACCTTCGATGGTTCCATTATTGGCTTGGTGATTGCGACCATGCCGCTGAAAGAGGGTTACCGGGAAACCATGCCAACTTCAATTCCAACACTGGATGCGTTGTACTGGCTTGAAATAAAGGTAACCGGGAAAATCCCCTATGAGGTTGTTACCGGGGAAGTCATTGAAGTTTGGGAGGTTACAGCAAATTGGTACAACATTGATGTTGGGGACTGGTACCCGCCCGGCCGCGATGACTGGGGTGGGGCTTATTACATTGCCGTTGAACCAGGAAACGGGGTGCCTTACGTGGTCGAATACGCCCACAGCACCCTGATTTATGCTTGGGATGGGGTTAGCCGGTTAACTAAATAAAAAAAGGGCGGCTCGAAAGCCACCCTTAAAATTCATTACAATAGTTTTAAAA
>JAZFRG010000200.1:0-2249 GCA_036445535.1 Sphingomonadales bacterium | reverse complement strand
TTTTAAAAGCCGATCTGGTGGCCTGCGCCAATATCATCCCCAGCGTTCGCTCGCTCTATAAGTGGCAGGGCAAGATCGAAGAGGGCGATGAGGTGATTGTTTTGTTCAAAACCCGGGCCGCTAAGGTAGGAGATGTCATTTCCACCCTTGAGGGCCTGCATTCCTATGATGTCCCGCAGATTGAAGTCTTGTCCGTAGAAGAGGCAAATAAAGCCTTTCAAAAGTGGATAATTGACGAAACTTTGTAAGGTCGCTCCCTAAAGCCCACAAGCGTGGGCCGGCAGCCGTCTGCCGCCCTCCCGGAGCAATGACTTTAGGTCATTTAGCGTGAGGGAAATAATCTAAGTGGTATTATAATACCGCTTTCCTAACTTTCTGTATTTAAACGAAAAATTCCATTGACTTCACTGTTTTAGCGGCTATAAGGGCGCATCCTTCACGACAATCGTGGGGTAAAACAAGAATTTAAGGAACGGCACGATGAAGACTTTTTAAGCCAAACCCGGGGATATCGAAAAAAAGTTGTTCGTTGTTGATTCGGACTGCGTAGTTCTGGGCCGCCTTGCCAGCGAGATCGCCAAGATCCTGCGCGGCAAGCACAAACCCATTTTCACCCCGCACATGGACACCGGCGATAATGTCATTGTTATCAATGCGGAGAAAATCGCGGTCACCGGCAAAAAAATGGATAACAAGATTTATTACCGTCACACCGGTTATCCGGGCGGCATTAAATCCGAAACAGTCAGGCAAGTTTTAGAGGGTAAATTCCCCGAGCGTATTGTCGAGCGTGCGGTGAAGCGAATGATCCCCCGTGGACCGCTTGGACGTGAGCAAATGCGTAACCTCAAGGTCTATGCCGGCACCGATCACCCCCACGTTGGTCAAAAACCGGAAGTCCTGGATATCGCCAGTCAAAATCCTAAGAATAAAAGGAGCGCTTCATAATGGTTGAAGAAAAGAAAACCCTGGATGACCTGAAAGAGGTCATGGCAGCCAAAAAGAGCCCAAGGAAGCTCCCAAAGAGGGAGCCGCAGGGGAAGAAAAAGAAGAAGTGGTTGAAGCTGCCCCGGTTATTGAAGTTAAACCCGTGATTGATGCCCAGGGGCGTTCTTATGCCACCGGCAAACGTAAAGATGCGGTTGCCAGGGTTTGGATCAAACCCGGTTCCGGCAAAATTATTGTCAACGGCCGCGACCAGCAAACTTATTTTGCACGGCCGGTTCTGAGATTAGTCGTCAACCAGCCGTTTCAAGTTTCGAACCGGGAAAACCAGTTTGATGTCCACGCCACGGTTAAGGGCGGCGGGCTTTCAGGCCAGGCCGGTGCGGTCAAGCACGGCATCTCAAAAGCGCTGACCTATTATGAGCCGGGCCTCCGAGGCGTGATGAAAAAAGCCGGGTTCCTGACCCGCGATTCAAGGGTTGTTGAGCGGAAAAAATACGGCAGGCGCAAGGCCCGTCGGTCCTTCCAGTTCTCAAAACGCTAAACGCTTTTACAGTTTCAGATTTCAAAAAGGCCATCTTCGGGTGGCCTTTTTTATTTTTTCTCAAAAATATAAATGGCACCTTCATAAAGATAATAAGCCTTATTTCCGGGTTCAATAATAACAAAAGGGTATAAAACTTTTTTATTTTCATGGCATGTAATTCTATTTACAAAAACCTGGTTCCCTTGAAATTCAAGCTGATTTTCTAGTTTTTTAAATAATGCGAATTCGGGGTTTGCAAGGAATTCTTCTAAATTGTAACGGGTGTGGGTTTTTGATAGGCCTTGGAACTCACATTGAATAAAATAACCCTCGGCCCAACCTTTATGAAAGGTTTGAGTTTTCCCCAATACATTTTCCGGCTTTTCAAACCAACCTTCCCCAGCATAGCCTACCACTTTCCATTCAACATCAAGGATTTGAGGAAAAGCCAGAACAGTTCCCAAAACAAGAAAACCCAATATTATGGTGAAATTATTTAAAATTACCCTCATCTTAAATTCCATGGTTTACAATTTTAAACATATGGTATTCCTCAAAAGGGCGAAAGTATGAACTAAATTAAAATTTCTTAGCCTGATTAAAAACTCGAGGAAAAAATTTCCACCTCTAACGCATTCTTGATGGGATTTTTCCTAATTGAATTCCATTAAATTTCCAAAACGGGTTAAAAGCATACCTATATCGAAAATCGACATAGGTCAAAGAATAATCCTGTTGTTCCACAATAATATCCAGATTGTTCGTTTTTTATCCCTAT